>NZ_JBGCCD010000002.1:0-280426 GCF_041262405.1 Lysinibacillus sp. RC79 | reverse complement strand
TAGAGGTTTGTGGATTGCTTATAACAGCACATACGTATATATTCGTGACCAATGGGGAAATAACGTGGCACAACTAAAACAAGTATAAAAATAAATGAAATGGAGATAAAAACTATGAAATACGAATTACATTTAAATAACGGAATGATTTATTCATTAAACGGAACAGAAATTGATGCACAAAAACTCACTGATGCTTTAAATAGTAATCAAGTGGGTTTTATTAATTTTGGAGGCATTATTGTAATTAAACATGTTGTAGTAGGTGTATTTCCTATCTTAGATACACCTGAAACAAAAGAAGTTAAGATGGAAGATGAGTAAGAAAGGATTGACCTGTATACCTATTTTGGGTTATAGGTTTTTTAATGGTGAATAAATGCTAGAAACGCAAGCAGAAGCTTAGCGTTATTTTTTATGCCTTCCACAGATAATTGTGGAGGGCTTTTATATTGGGGAAATGAAGGTGAAAACAATGGTGGAAACAATCAATAATTGGTTGCCGATTGTATCAGCATTAATTGCAGGGCTTTTATTTATTTGGCGCATTACAAACAACCTGAATAAAACGTTGCTGAGTTTAACTAATGGCATAGAGAGATTAAACCAACATCTAAACGAAGTTGACGAGACTGCAAAGGATTCAGCACAGCGTATCAATAATCATGAAGTACGTATTGTCGTTTTAGAAAAAGTAGCAGGTATTCAACGAAATACAGGGGAGAGTGTTCACTATGAAAATTAACTGGAAAGTACGACTACAACACAAACAATTTTGGGTGTCATTAATCGCATTACTTATCGTGCTCGCTAATCAAATAGCGGGCATTTTTCATGTCGATATTACGATTTACAATGATCAAATAACAGCCATTTCAGAGACGATTCTAAGCATTTTAGGCTTACTTGGTATTATCATCGACCCAACAACAAAAGGGACGTCTGATAGCACACAGGCAATGGATTATGACAAACCAAAGGATGGTGTGAAATGAGTACAAGCGTAACAACTACATGCCGAGACTTAGCCGAGCTTTTGCCAGCTGCACAAACAGCCTGTCGATTGCTATTTCAGGAGTGCTACAAGGCAGATATTAAGAACATCTTCATCACAGAAACATATCGCTCACAGGAACGGCAGAAATACCTCTATGCACAGGGGCGCACTCGACCAGGGCAGATTGTTACTTGGACACTGAATAGCAATCATAAGTCACGCCTAGCATGGGATATTGCTGTAGGCCCTCCACAATCTTTATATGATGTGACTACTTTAAATAAAGTCGGTACCATTGCTAAGAAGTTAGGCATTGAGTGGGGAGGTACATGGACTAATGCTATTGATCGACCTCATTTTGAGGTTAAATCAAATTGGGTAATGCCAAAGGGTTATGTGTTAGGAAAAGTAATTGTACCAAGCAACAGTAAATATAAAGTCCAATTAATTGTGGAAGACAAAAAGGAGGAAATTAAAGTGACAACTACAACTTGGAATCCAGGTTCGCCAGCTATGAAAACTGAAACAGAAAACTTTGTTGCACAGGCTGTTAAGGGTGGGATTATACAGGCTTCACACTTGAAGGATTTGCAGAATGGTACAATGACTACGGACCGTTTGATTGGATTGTACATTACGATTCAGCAAAGACGTGGTAAGTAAATGAAAGTAAGACTAGGCGCTCTTTTTTTGTCCTGGTGAATGCACATTTTTACTTTCTGTTAAAATCAAAAATACGACAGTAGCTAATAGGAGGAGCATCAGGAAAATGCGGATTTACAACGATAAGACTTAGTTTTTTATGCACAATTTTCACCATTTCAAAAAGCTGTACTAGATAAATACCTTGCCAAGGATTTTCCAATACAGCTTTTTTGTAGATTTATTAAATTATCTTAATTTAAATTCATAAGATCATGTCTTTGATTACATATGTTAGTCTTCTTTGATTATTTCGAAAGAATCTACAACTGTAGTCCCATCCTCAGTATAAACTGGTACAATATAACCTGGCTGTCCTGAATTAATATAATTTAACACTTCTTCCAAAGTTTGCAGCTCAATGTTAATATCATTTGAATAAACATATCCTTCAACACCATTAATTCCAATTGCTCGAATAAGGTCTGGACTATTTTCTAGTGATTCCGCATAATAATCTGATCCATAAGTTAAACCATTTTCATTAATTTTATATGGTTCGTTTGGAATCATAGAAACTAAAGAACGTTTGACACGTGGTGATGCTTTAGTAGAAAACTGATGATAACCATCTCCGTGGTATAAACCAATTTGAGATTGTGCATAGTAAATTCCTTTTTCACTAGTTTTTCCTGAAGACAGCGTTACTCCTGAAGTGGCTTTAGTATTATATTGCCATCCACTAGATTTGACAAGATTTGCTGATCCATCATATAGTCTTGCGTTAACTCCCATAAATCCTGTTGGAGCAGTACCAGAATTTGAACTAACACTACCAGCTCCCCAAGTTGAGCTTGAATCATTATGAACAGAAGAATAAAATGTATATTCATAATTATTTACAGTTGTATTCGTTGCTGTGCCGAATGCATCTGCTGCGAAAACATTTACCTTAAAAAAAGAAAATGTCAAACAAATAGCAAATAACGCTGTAGTTAATAATTTAAACGCTTTTTTCATATTGAAATTACCTCCTGATATTTATTAGTTCACTTTTCAATAAGTTATTAACTCAAAAAATTATTAAAATTCTAATTAAAGTAAAATGTACCAATAATCGTTTCACCATCTTGTAAGTATATTGGTGTCGATTTTTTAAATGATTTATTATATTCATCTAACTCACTTGGCGAAGATATACCTTCAGGCGGATAAATATATCCTAATACACCGTTCTCATCTTTTACTAACATTAAATCAGGTTCAACTTGCATTATATTTCCAATATTAGGACCATATGTTTGCCCATTTTCATTCATTGGATAACCATTGCTTATAATACTATCTTTAGTAGGTATAACTAAATCTGATGAATTCTCCTTTATATAACTGCTATTGACATCATCTGTCATTGTTTTATTAGCAAAAACCGTTAGTAAAAAAATAATTAATGACAACAACAACAGAATAATAGTAAAAACCTTAATACTTTTCTTTCTGCCAGTCATTATCAATGTAATCCTCCTCTCTATTAGTCCTGGGCATATTTAGTATACAATATTTTACAAGTATATACAATTATTTTAAACATTTTATATAAATTGAGTATATTTTGTAATTATATGTATTTAATAGAAGAATCCTATTGGAAAAATCACCTCCGAAGAGAGGAACCAAAGCTTCGCAATTTTTTTATAAATATCGTAACTATATTATAAATCCACAGCTTTTATGGTTTTTGCATAAAAGTATGTAAAGATGAAATGCACAGAAAGAGCCACAAAAAGTTGATAGTACAGTGTTTGTGGCTTTTTGTGTTTATTCATCATATGGTCTGAATTTTTACTTTACGAATCAAATAAAAAAGCCACTCATTTGAGTGACTTAACTGTTTATTTTCCCATTTGTTTTAATGCTTTATCCATTTGACGTTCATTAGATCTCACAGCAGAACTGTCTAATGTATCTTCACCACGGTATGTATATTTCGTGTTTTGGTAAAAATCAAAAGCGAATTTATTTATAGGAGTGTCGACTTGCCCATAAAATCTATTGATTACATTTGCTCTAAAGACATTACTTAACATATATTCTGCATTGTTTATATCAGCTACATACTTTTTATTTTTATATTCAGCAATGATATATTCTTCAAATTCTTTGATTTCGGCTTCTGTAGAAGGGTATTCTTTTGCATAAACCATAACTGCATCGTATTTTTCTGTAGGAGTTCCTTCCTTTGTAGCAATTTCTTTCACTTTGTCTTGCCAAGTTACAGCAACAGGAGTTTCTTCATTAGGTTTTGTTGCAGTCTCTGCTTTCTCCTCTATTAAACCATCTTCTATAATAGTATTTAATTTTCCATCTTTGAAAATGAGTGATACAGAAGCTTCTTTATCTACTCCATTTTCTCCATCATAGTCAAAAATCAATAATAAGTCGTCAGATTCTTTTGCATCTGGATTTTTCGGTTTGCCACCTACAATTTCTTTCACTTTTTCAGTACTCATTCCTGTTTCTAACTTTTTAAACTCATCTGGAGTAATTGTAGCAGTTTCTTCTTCACCACATGCAGTAAGTAATAACGCTGACAAAGCCCCTATAAAGAATAATTTTTTCATTATATAACCTCCCTCTATATTTCCATTTTAGGAAAACGTGAGTTAGATGTATATAAAAAATGAATTAAAGGTAAATAAAATTGTCTAAGAACGAAGAAGACGAACGTTTAACATTAGCCTGCACAATAAGATTACAAGTCAATCAATTTATTACTGAGTGACTTGTAATTAAAGTTATATATTTTTCTCTACCTACCTGCCCATTGATATTTAAATTTTTTCTTATTAATGTTCCCCACAAAGTTCCCCAAATGTATTCTTTTCTTTTCATTTGTTTTCTTACACAGATATTCATGAGAACTAAAAAAATAGCGTAAACATTAGTTTTATAACGGATTTCATAAAATTAATTCTGTAGTTTTCTAAACTAATCCATATTACTATAATATGTACCTTTTACAACCAATTATTTTTATTTCAAAAAGACAACTTATCTATTGATAAAGGAAGTGATTCCTAGTAGAGTAAGAGAGGTAAATCAAGTGCAAAAAACAAGCATTTTTTAAACGCTACACAAAAGCTACACAATAGCACTGTGAAACGTTGGTATTATGCACTTTTACTATGCCCTCCGAGGGCGCCATTTTACTGATTATTTGATATACTTTTATAAACTCAATTCTCCTAATAAGTAGTTTAGCAGCCTGCTTAGTGGGGAAATGAGAGGGTAAATAATGGGGATATTGCCTAATAGGCATTATTCCCGCATTTGTTCCTTTCAAACCTTCAAAAAGGCAACAACTCCAAATTATTTTTTAGTGAACATACCGTACGTGAAGACTAGTTATACTAGTCGAAAAAAAGAATCCTATCTGAGGGGATTCTTTTTTTTTGCAAAATATATCTAACTTTAGCATCGATTATGAATGTATAAATATTCATAATTGGTGCTATTTTCTTTTTTTAATACCGCTTTATTCTAGATAAACCAAATGGAATAAATTTTTATGAAAAAACAATTACTTTTATGCAAAATGTTATTGTATAAAAAGAATAATGTTACTATAATTGACCTAATAGTCTAATATTTCCGAATTAATAAAAATATTAATTGTGTTTCGGGAAATAATTGAATTAGGGGGAGTAGCTATGAAAAGAAGTTTATCTATGTTACTGGTAGTCGTAACAGCATTTGTGCTAGTTCTAGCAGGGTGTGGCGCAAAAGACAAGACATCGTCGGGTAGCGTGCCATCCGAAGATGGAAATGGTAAGACAGTTTATAAGGTAGGAACAGAAGCGACATTTGCACCATTCGAATCGCTTGACGATAAAGGAAATATTGTAGGATTAGATTTCGATATTTTGCAGGCGATTGCAGATGAAATGGGCTTTGAAGTAGAGTGGCAAAATATTGGCTGGGAGCCTGTCTTCCAAACTGTTAAAAATGGGGAAACAGATATCGGTGCAGCAGGGATCTCAATTAATAAAAAGCGTAAAGAAACGTTTGACTTTACAGAGCCCTATTATGAATCTCAATTATTAATCGTTGTAAAAGAAGATTCCAAGATTAAATCATTAGCTGATTTAAAGGATAAAAAGATTTCAGTACAAATTAATGCTACAGGTCATGAAGCTGCGAAAAAGCTACAGGGTGATTCAAGTCCAAATATTATGGCGTTTGAAAATCAGCCGGTTGCAATCAAAGAAATGCTAAATGGTAACGTGGATGCAACGATTGGTGATAATGCGGTAGTTTATGAATATATCAAAGCTCATCCAAAAGAGAAGCTTAAAGTAATCGAAGATGATGCATTTGAAAAAGAATACTATGGTTTTATGGTTCAGAAGGGGAATACGGAACTTTTAAACAAATTAAATGAAGGTCTGAAAAAAATTAAAGAGAACGGTAAAATAAAAGAAATTACAGGTAGAGACTTTAAGTAATGAATGACTGCATGATGGGGCTGTCCTAAAAGAAATAAAGAAACTCAATATATTGTATAAGGTGAAAATCCGCGTAGACTCCTACGTGAAAAAAGAGGACGAGACCTAGCAGAGAGGGTTGCAAAACTGATTTTGCGACAGGAGCATACTAATGCGGATTTTTACTATTTACAAATATGCTAGATTTCAAGGACCTTTTGGGCAACTCCTCATTTAATTTTTGAAGGGGAAGTGGGGTTTTCGGATGGACATCTTTGACTTACGCTGGGACATAGTCTGGAACTACCGAGATATGTTTATACGAGGTATTGGTGTGACGCTAATTTTAACACTTAGTGGTTATTTTGGCGGAATTCTTTTAGGACTATTTTTAGGACTTGGAAAACTATCGACGAGAAAATGGGTTTATTGGCCATGTAAGCTATATGTAGATTTATTCCGCGGGACACCGATGCTCGTACAAATATTATTAATTCATTTAGCGGTGATACCGACTATTTTTGGACATTCATTAGGTTACATGGTTTCCGGGATTACGGCACTTATCTTAAACTGTGCAGCATATAATGCAGAAATATTCCGCGCGGGTATCCAAAGTATTGCTAAGGGGCAAATGGAGGCAGCACGTTCTCTTGGCTTAACACATAATCAAGCGATGCGAAAAGTTATTTTGCCACAAGCTTTTAGACGTATGATTCCGCCGTTAGGTAATGAATTTATTGCTTTATTAAAAGACTCATCTTTAGTAACTGTTATTGCGGCACCAGATATTTTATATGCAAGTAAGATCGTGGCCGGAGCTAGCTACCGTTTTTGGGAACCATATATAGTTGCAGCGTTACTCTATTTAATTTTAACGTATGGAGTAACAAAGATTGTAGCGTTTGTCGAAAAACGACTTAGTAATAGCTATGTCCCTCGTAAGGCAGAAGGGCGGGAAGCACGATGATTAAAATTGAGAATTTACACAAATATTTTGGCAAACTAGAAGTGTTAAAGGGCATTGATTATGAAATACAGGAAAAGCAAGTTGTCTGTGTTATAGGTCCATCAGGCTCAGGTAAAAGTACGTTTTTACGTTGCATCAATATGCTAGAAGAAGTAACAGATGGTGCAATTTATATCGAGAATGTGAAGATAAACGAGCCAAAAACAAATATTAATGCTATTCGTGCAGAAGTAGGCATGGTGTTTCAACAATTTAATTTATTCCCGCACATGACAGTCATAGATAATGTCACGATGGCTCCGATGCAAATCCGAAAAATGAGTAGGACAGAAGCAGAATCACTTGGGCAGGAGCTGTTGAAAAAGGTCGGTCTTGATAGTAAAGCTTATAACTATCCTGAGCAGCTTTCAGGTGGTCAGCAACAAAGAGTGGCCATTGCCCGTGCGTTAGCGATGAAACCAAAAGCTATTTTATTTGATGAGCCTACTTCGGCACTAGACCCCGAAATGGTAAAAGAAGTTTTAGATGTAATGAAAAATTTAGCGGCTGAAGGTATGACCATGATAGTAGTAACACATGAAATGGGCTTTGCCCGTGAAGTTGGAGATCGTGTTGTCTTTATGGATGGTGGCTATATTGTCGAAGAGGGAACTCCTCAGGATATATTTAGTAATCCACAAAATGAACGAACAAAAGCATTTTTAGGAAAAGTTTTATAGTTCATTAAATAAGAGCAGCCCCTTGTGATATTGCACCACATATGGGACTGCTCTTGTTTTTTATCATTAATGAAGGGGATTTGTTGTAGTGCTGTATGCATTAAGCATCGTTTGCATATCCTGTTGAGAAAATTGAGGTACTTGATAATAGCCATGCATATTTTGGTAAATAGATAATTCGTATGCCATTTCAATGCAGTTGGGAATACTATCTGCAATAACACGTCTGACAACAGGGTTTGTAGTTTCTGTTGCTGCTGCAGTCATACCTTTTGCCACGCCTTTTTGTGCACCAAGTAAGAAGCCCGAAATAGCTTCATCATTGAGCTCATTTGCATTTTGCATCGGCTTTTTAGGTTGGCCAGGATTTATTCCATATTTAAAATTATTTCCTGTTTCCATTTGATAGCGACCTGTAGGAACCGATGGATCATGACCTGTGTTATAAGATTCCACAATAGTGTTATACATACCTAATGTGAAATTATATTGGCGATCCAAAATACTAAGCAACTCTGTGTCCTTAACCTGTGGACGTAAAACAATGGATTGATTCATACAAGCAATGATTGCACCGATTGTTTCATGCAAATCCATTTGCTCATGTCCACCATGATTCGGGCTTTGTTGTTGGTTGAATGATGTTTGGTTTGATGATTCGTTATGAAACGATTGTGTCAAAAAAAGCGCCTCCTAAATATCATAGTTTGTTACAGTATTAAGTATGGCACGTTAGAAAAATTTCATACGGTATTAATGCATTTGCATATATGTAGAATAGAGATGTTTTTTTGCTACACATTAGTGGTAAGAATAAAGAAAGGCTTATCACCCAAATGTGGATGAATAGCTAAAAGAAAGCGAAGGAGGTTTTAAAATTGAAAAAAATATTTGGACCTATAGGAATTATCGTTATTATTTTAGTTGTATTGGCCTTACTATTTATTCCAAAATACAATAGCCTTGTAACGGCCGAGGAAAGCGTTGATTCGAAATGGGCTCAGGTTGAAAATCAGCTACAGCGTCGCTACGATTTGATTCCGAACTTAGTAGAATCTGTAAAAGGATATGCCAACCATGAGAAAGAAGTTATCACAAGCATTACAGAGGCACGTGCGCAAATGGGAAGTGCACATAGTCCAAAGGAACAGGCGGTCGCCAATGATGCATTGAACGGAGCACTTAGTCGATTGCTAGTAGTCGTAGAAAATTATCCGAATTTAAAGGCAGATGCAAATTTCCGTCAATTAATGGATGAATTAGCTGGGACCGAAAATCGCTTAGCTGTAGCTCGAGAAGACTTCAACAATGAAGTGCAGGCTTTTAATAAAACGGTCAAACGTTTCCCAGGTAATTTAATTGCAGGGATGTTTGGTTTTGAGCAGAAAGAATACTTTAAAGCAGCTGTGGGTGCTGAAAAGGCACCATCTATAGATTTTGGCAGTTCAGGTAAACAATAATGAAACGGTTTATAATCCAACTTGCTATTGTTGGTATCATGTTTATTTTATCTATAAGAATGGCAGATGCTGCAATGCCGACACCAATGAAAAATACGTATATTCATGATTTTGCCAATGTTTTATCTTCAACCGTGAAGGAAGAGCTCAATCATTATTCAGAGCAGCTAGACAAAGGTACAGGTGCTGAAATTATGATCGTAACAGTGGATAATATTAACGGTGAAGAACCAAAAATGTATGCAACAAAAATGATTCGCTCTTGGGGTATTGGTGATGCCAAAAAGAATAATGGTGTATTAATTTTAGCAACGTTTGGGCAGGGCGATGGCAATAATGATGTCGTCATTGCTGTAGGTCAAGGTCTCGAAGGAGCATTACCTGATGGCAAGTTGGGGCGCATTTTGGATTCAGCATTTTATCCAAATGCAAGTGCTGGAGATATTGATAAGGCATTTAAAGCTACGTACGCTGAAGTATTTCAAACCGTCGCGCAGGAATACAATTGGGATGGAGAGATGCCTAAGAATACAGCTGACAATGAAGAAATGCCAACGTGGATGATTATTTTAATCGCTATTATAGTACTTATTGTTTATACATTTATTTCTAATGGTAGAGGAGGCGGGCCTCGTTCTGGTAGACGTGGCGGTTTTCCAGGTGGTTTCGGAGGTGGCGGCTCTAGGGGCGATGGCTTTGGCGGCTTCGGAGGCGGCTCATCTGCTGGTGGAGGAGCAAGTCGGAAATTTTAATATATTCAAAAAGTGAACTTAGCAAAGTTCACTTTTTTATTGGTTTAAAAGGTAATAATATTTATTTATTATAAATTATTGACAATAAGGGTAAAATTGCTATAATTCAATTATATCGACAAACGATATAACATGTACTGATATAAGGAGGAATCATTTTGAATAAGAGGTTTTTATCAGCATCATTAGCTGTTATTTTAACGACATCTGCTGTCATTCCAGTATCTATGCAGGAAGTGCGCGCTGCCAATGAAACTAGCAGTCAAGTAGAAGTAAAAGAGGAACGTTTATCTGCTAAGGAGTTTCTAAATTTAACTGTAACAGCTTTAACATTCCAACATGGATCAGAGACAATGCGTCAACAAATCATTGATCAGTGGGTAAAAGGCGAAGAATTAAAAGATTTAAGTGTGAATATTAAACGTGATGAAGCGGCACGTATTTTAGTAAGAGCTTTAAATAAAGAGGAAAAAGAAGCAACACTTGCTGACTATCAAGAAAAAGCAAATAAGCTTGGTTTATTTAACGGTCTGTCAAATAGTGAAACGATTTCTAAACAAGATGCGGTTAAAATTTTAAACAATGCTAAAAATGTGAAAAATGGTGTAAGCAATAATGAAGGCGTGAAAGAAATTTCCGTCGAAGATTTTATGAAAAATCCAGGAAACGTCGGCTATGAACTTTCACCAGATGGCAATTACATTACTTATGCTTCTGCATGGGAAAATCGCTCAAACGTTTTCGTGAAAAAAATGAATGACGATAGCGAGCCAGTACGTGTATCCAATTCAAAGGATCGTGATATTGGGGGATTCTTCTGGAAAGATGATAATTTACTATATGTAAAGGATAAAGGTGGCGATGAAAACTTCCACATTTATTCAACAACATTTAATGGTAATGAGGAAAAGGATTTAACACCTTATCCGAATGTAACAGTAGGGTTATTAAGTAGCTTAAAGGGCGTTAAAGACGAAATCCTTATTATGATGAATAAAGAAGATGCAAAAGTCTTTGATGTCTACAAGCTTAACCTAAAGACTGGTGAAACTACACATGTTGCGAAAAACCCAGGTAACATTACTAGCTGGATAGCAGATCGTGATGGAAATGTACGTATGGCAGTTGCTTCAGATGGTGTAGTAGGCACTGTTCTATATCGAGATTCAGAGAAAGATGAATTCAAGCCATTTATTGAAATGGAAGAAGGGGAAGAAGTAACGCCAGTTGCTTTCACTAAAGACAATAAACATATTTTGGCGAAGTCTAATAAAGGAAGAGACAAAGTAGAAGTAGTTAAATATGATTTAGAAGGTCATGAAGAAGTGATTATGTCCAACTCAGAAGTGGATATATCGGGTGTATTATATAGTTCTGAGAAAGATAAAGTATTGTACGGTGCATACGTCACAGACAAGACTCATTATCAATTCTTTGACGAGGATTTTGAGAAACTATTCCGTAAAATTCAAAACAAATTAGGTGTTGATGAAAGTGAATTAGGCATTAATGATTACAATAAAGAAATGACAAAATTCATTATCAGCGTTTCTAGTGACACTGTTTACGGAAAATATTATTACTATGATTCAACAACAGATGAAATGACAGAAATGGCAACGTTAAGCCCTTGGTTAAAACAAGAGGAGCTTGCAGAAATGCATCCAATTTCGTATAAGAGTCGTGACGGCTTAACGATTAACGGTTATTTAACTTTACCGAAAAACAAAGAGGCTAAAAATCTGCCACTTATCGTCAATCCACACGGTGGTCCATGGTACCGCGATGCGTGGGGTTTTAACCCAGAGGTACAGTTACTAGCAAACCGTGGTTATGCAGTACTACAAGTGAATTTCCGTTCTTCTACTGGCTATGGAAAAGAGTTTTTAGAGGCTGGTAATAAACAATGGGGTCTAAAAATTCAAGATGATATTACAGATGGCGTACAATGGGCGATCGACCAAGGTATTGCAGACCCTAAACGCATCGGAATTTACGGTGCATCATTTGGAGGTTATGCAACTTTAGCAGGAATTACGTATACCCCAGATTTATATGCAGCAGCAGTTGATTATGTAGGTGTATCAAATATCTTTACATTATTAAATACAATTCCTCCATATTGGGAAACAGTGCGCAATATGTGGTATAAGCGTGTAGGCGATCCAGAGAAGGATAAAGAGCTATTAACAGCCGTTTCACCTGTCTTCCATGTGGATAAAATTAAAACACCGTTATTTGTAGCTCAAGGTGCAAATGATCCACGTGTAAACAAAGCTGAATCTGATCAAATCGTTGAAGCATTACGTGCAAGAGGCGTTGATGTTGAATACATGGTGAAGGACAATGAAGGCCATGGTTTCCATAATGAAGAAAACAGCATTGAATTCTATAATGCAATGCTAAAATTCTTAGATAGCCATCTGAAAAAATAATAAGAAAGAAGACTGTGCAGGAAGTAAGTTTCTTGCACAGTCTTTTATTATTTAAGGTCCTATTATAAAGAATATCTCTTTTTATCATGCGAACCAACAATTGACAAAGGTACCAAAATTGTTATAATTTCATTATATTTACAAATTATACAATACGTACTGATATAAGGGGGAATCATTTTGAAAAAAAGGTTTTTATCAGCATCATTAGCGGTTATTTTAACAACATCTGCAGTCATTCCAGTATCTATGCAGGAAGTGCGCGCTGCCAATGAAACTAGCAGTCAAGTAGAAGTTAAAGAAGAAAGTCTATCTGCTAAGGAGTTTTTAAATTTAACTGTAACAGCCCTAACATTCCAACATGGATCAGAGACAATGCGTCAGCAAATCATTGATCAGTGGGTAAAAGGCGAAGAATTAAAAGATTTAAGTGCACATATTAAACGTGATGAAGTGTCCCGTATTTTAGTAAGAGCGTTAAATAAAGAGGAAAAAGAAGCAACGTTTGTTCAGTATCAAGAAAAAGCAAATAAGCTAGGTTTATTTAACGGTCTTTCGAATAGTGAAACGATTACTAAACAAGATGCGGTTAAAATTTTAAACAATGCTAAAAATGTGAAAAACGGTGTAAGCAATAATGAAGGCGTGAAAGAAATTTCCGTCGAAGATTTCATGAAAAACCCAGGAAGCGTGGGCTATCAACTTTCACCAGATGGAAATTACATTACTTATAAATCTGCATGGGAAAATCGTTCAAATGTGTTCGTAAAGAAAATGAATGATGATAGTGAGCCAGTACGCGTGTCTAGCTCAACAGATCGTGATATTCTAGGATCCTATTGGAAAGATAACAATTTACTATATGTAAAGGATAAGGGTGGCGATGAAAACTTCCACATTTATTCAACAACATTTAATGGTAATGAGGAAAAGGATTTAACGCCATATCCGAATGTAACAGTGGGGTTATTAAGTGATTTACAGGGCGTTAAAGACGAAATCCTTATTACGATGAATAAAGAAGATGCAAAAGTCTTTGATGTGTACAAGCTTAATGTGAAGACTGGAGTAACTGCACATGTTGCGAAAAACCCAGGTAATATTTCAAGTTGGTTAGCAGATCATGATGGAAATGTACGTATGGCAGTTACTTCAGATGGTGTAGAAGGAACTATCCTTTACCGTGATTCAGAGAAAGATGAATTCAAGCCATTTATTGAAATGAAAGCAGGAGATGAAGTAATGCCACTTGCTTTCTCTAAAGACAATAAACATATTTTCGCAACTTCTAATAAAGGAAGAGATAAAGTAGAAGTGGTGAAATATGATTTAGAAGGTAATGAAGAAGTAATTATGTCCAACTCAGAAGTGGATGTAATGGGTGTATTATACAGTCCTGAAAAAGATAAATTATTATACGGTGCATATATAACAGATAAAGCACACTATCAATTCTTTGACGAGGACTTTGAAAAAATATTCCGTAAAATTCAAAACAAATTTGGTATTCAAGAAAGTGAATTAGGCATTAATGATTACAACAAAGAAATGACAAAATTCATTGTTAGCGTTTCTAGTGACACTGTTTACGGAAAATATTATTACTACGATTCAACAACAGATGAAATGACAGAAATGGCAACATTAAGCCCTTGGTTAAAACAAGAGGAGCTTGCAGAAATGCACCCAATTTCATATAAAAGTCGAGACGGCTTAACAATTAACGGTTATTTAACTTTACCGAAAAATAAAGAGGCTAAAAATCTGCCGCTTATTGTCAATCCACACGGTGGACCATGGGCACGTGATATGTGGAGCTTTAATCCTGAGGTGCAATTACTAGCAAATCGTGGTTATGCAGTACTACAAATGAATTTCCGTTCTTCAGCTGGATACGGTAAAAAATTCCTAGAAGCTGGTAATAAGCAATGGGGTCTAAAAATTCAAGATGATATTACAGATGGCGTACAATGGGCAATCGACCAAGGCATTGCAGACCCTAAACGTATCGGAATTTATGGTGCATCCTTTGGAGGTTATGCAACATTAGCAGGTATCACTTATACACCAGATCTATATGCGGCAGCAGTTGATTACGTAGGTGTATCGAATATCTTTACACTATTAAATACAATTCCTCCATATTGGGAAACAATGCGTGAAATGCTTTATGAGCGTGTAGGACATCCAGAGAAAGATAAGGAGCTATTAACAGCAGCTTCACCTGTCTTCCATGTGGATAAAATTAAAACACCGCTATTTGTAGCTCAAGGTGCAAATGATCCACGTGTAAATAAGGCTGAGTCCGATCAAATTGTTGAAGCATTACGTGCAAGAGGCGTTGATGTGGAATACATGCTGAAAGATAATGAAGGTCATGGTTTCCATAATGAAGAAAACAGCATTGAATTCTATAATGCAATGCTAAAATTCTTAGATAGCCATCTGAAAAAATAATATGAAGAAGACTGTGCATAAATTTCTTGCACAGTCTTTTCTAGTTGAAGACTCTAAATTGTTCTTGCCACTCCCGATTGTACAGTCGAGACTTATTTGGATGAAGAGCCGTTATAAGAGCTGAAAAGTATTTCGATATATATCATTTTTCTTATTGTTAATGAATGTGATACAACGGGCTAGCTTTTCTACTCCAACATGAATTTGACGCTCATTCACTTGAGAAATACTTAATCGAATCAGATTTTCCTTTTTATATTCTGGTAGGAACATCCTAGCTGCATCATCCACAAGGACATTTTGCTCTTTTAACAAATTGACGATCTGCTTTGCAGTCACTTTCTCGGGCAGGGAGATAGTAAGATAAAATCCTGAAGAGGGTTTCGTATAATGCGTGTTATTTGGCAGCAATAACTCACAAGCTTCCTGAAGATGTTTCATTTTTCTATAATATAGCTCTTTTATTTTCTTAATATGGCTATTAAACATTCCGCTTTTTAAATAAATTTCTAATGCTCCTTGTGAAAGAACCGAACTATTAAAATCGGCAGTAAATTTATAGCGTAAAAAATTGTTAGTCATTATTTTGGGAAGAACTAAAGACGCAACTCTTAAACCAGGTAGAAAAACTTTAGAAAAACTTTTAATATAAATAACTCTGCCAGAAGGATTGTACGCGAATAATGGATCTGATTTAGTATCTGGATCCAAATCCCCTAAAAAGTCATCCTCAACTATATAGACATCGTATTTTTCCGCTAATTCTACAATTCTTTTTTTCTCTTTATTTGTATAGCTATGTCCAAGTGGATTTTGAAACCTCGGAACAATATAGAAAAACTTGATATCGTTATTGCGAAATATATATTCTAGACGATCGAAATCAATTCCATCCATAGATAAATCAATCCCGAACGTAGTCACTTGCTGTAAATTGGCAGACTCTATAAAGCCAAAATAAGTAGGCTGTTCAATTAAAATATTGTTTTTTCCATTTGGAAATGGCATAGAAACTAATAAATTAAGAGCCTGCTGAGAGCCAGACACAATAAATAATCTTTCGGGTTCAGTAAATACTTGTAAGCTTTGCAAATACTTCACCATTTGAAGTCGTAAAGAGTATAGACCTTGTTGATCGGTGTAAGTGAATAATTCTTCTTTATAAGTATCAATGGCCTGATTGATACAGTGTTGAAAATCAATGTAGGGTATGATGTCTTTATCTGGACCAGCAGACAAAAAGTCAATAATATCATTTTTACTGTCTGGATTTTGAAATTCATTGACAACATAATAGCCGCTTTTGGGAACAGAAAAAATTAAGTGCTCTTTTTCTAGCTCTTCATATGCTTTAACAACTGTGTTTTTACTGCAGGAGAATTTTTCAGAAAGTTGTCGTACTGAAGGAAGTTTACTACCTGCTATAAGTAATCCCTGTGCTAGTTGATCTTTAATTTCATCAATAACCTCATTATATTTTGTATACAATGCAAAGCCTCCTTTATTCTGTACCAGGACAGATGACGGAAAATTACGTTTATTTTTATGGTAGTTCCTCTTAATATTTATTATACCAGCACAAATGGTACAGATTTGTATAAAAATATAAGGGGTTGGTAATGGTGCAGGACAATAAGAAGGAAAAAATGGGGTTATTATTAGGCTTAGTGGGCGTCATCTGTTTCAGCTTAACATTACCTGCAACAAGTGTAGCAGTAGAATATTTCGGGACTACAATTGTTGGCTTAGGAAGAGCGGTAGTAGCTTCAATTTTAGTTGCTCTTGTATTAGTTGTGAAAAAAGAAAAACTGCCCACTGCTCGTCAATTCAAGAGTTTAATTATTGTCTCTTTAGGCGCAGTTTTAGGATTCCCCTTGCTCACCTCTTGGGCTATGACAAGTTTGCCAGTTTCTCATGGAGCTGTAGAGTTAGCCCTTTTACCTTTAGCTACAGCGGGGTTTGCAATGATAAGGGGAGGCGAAATTCCGTCCATTAAATTTTGGATATCAAGTATAGTTGGCGCATTGGCAGTAATGATTTACGCTATGTATCTTGGACTGGGCCAATTACATATTGCAGATTTAGCATTATTGGCAGCAGTCATTATCCTCGGACTTAGCTATGCTGAAGGAGGGGTACTAGCACGAGAATTAGGAAGCTGGCAAGTAATTGCTTGGGCAATTATAATTGCTACTCCTTTTCTTATTATTCCAGTGTTACTAAACGTATCAGTTGAGATGTTGCATGCTCCTTTAAAAGCTTGGATTAGCTTTCTGTATCTTGCTATTGTGAGTCAATTTTTAGCATATGTAGCCTGGTATGGTGGAATGGCTATGGGAGGCATTTCAAGAGTAAGCCAAATTCAATATTTACAGCCATTTTTAATGATTATTTTTGCAGCTTTATTTCTCAATGAACCCATTACATTATTTACTATTGTAATAGCCTTCATTGTTGTGGCGTCCGTAATTATTGGCAAGAATACCAATGTTGTTAAAAAAAATTCTGAAACAATTAAACAATAAACAAAAGATGTCATTACAGTATCTTGCTTATTAATAGCTGTTTCGTTTTATAATAGCCCTTAAGGGAGGTGCAGTAATTGAACGTGAAATTTTTTAGTCGAGATAATTGTGAACTTTGTGTAGAGGGACTGCATACATTAAAGCTAGTACAGGAAGATATAGATTTCGATATTGAAATTATTAATATTGAAGAAGATGAGAACATACATGAAAAGTATATGTTAATGATTCCGGTAGTGGAAAAGGATGGGCAAGTGATACAATACGGCAATTTGGATTACGCAACACTTATGGAGCATTTGTGTAGCGAATAACAAAGGGGATCTGCTTATGTACATACCCGCGGCTTTTAAAATGAAGGATATTTCCGAGATGATAGAAGTGATTCAGGAAAACAGTTTTGCAACACTCTTTTCGACTCATGAAGGAATGCCCTTTGCTACACATCAAAAGATTGTTTAATTGGGCATTATTTCATAAGCCACATTGCTACATCTCTCCATCATGGTATGAAACAAATCAAGCTGTCCCAACATGGAATTATGTAGCAGTTCATGTTTATGGAGAAATCGAGCTTATTGAACACGATGATGAATTACTGGACTCCTTTAACAACATGATTATAAAATATGAACTTCATACCAGCACATATAGCCTAACTCAGGTAGATGAGCAGCTTGTAAGCAATCTAAACAAAGGAGTTCAGGGCTTTAAATTAAAAATCTTAAGTATGGAAGGTAAGAAGAAGTTAAGTCAGAATCATTCTAATGAAAGACAGCAATTAGTGATTCAAAAATTAGAAGAAATCGAACATACCAATGAGCAGCAAATCGCTCGTTTAATGAAGCAAAAAAATAAGTGAATTAAACCTTTCCTAAAAATTTCGCATCTCTTTCGCTATGTATGTGGCAGTGAAGAAGGAGCGGGATTTTTTAACTTATTTCAGCGGGTGTCCAAACATCCGCTGAAATAGAGGAACTCAGTCTAAGAACGCCACGTCCTGTGGCAATGACTGAGTGACCAACATCGTGTTGGCCTAAAGCCTCAGGACGTTACTTTACTCAAATCTTTAGCGGTAATAACCACAATTCACAAATTGTTCAATGAAAGCGATTAGAATTTGAACAGTTTGTGAAGACCTTCACATTAGGCTTTATTTTTTACAAAATCGGAGTAGAATAGGAATCAGTAAGAGGTTGTTATAAAACAGTTTATCAATTGCATCACATTTTTAGTGATTGTTATATTACAAAAACGTATAGTTGAAGGGAGAATTCACCATGTGGGTTATTACAGTATTTGAGAAAAAGGACGTTCGTATTTTTGAATACACAAATAAAAATGAAGCAACAAAAGCTCTATGCGGATTTAAGAAAAACGCAATTTTATCTTACACAAAATAAGCTAACTAAAAACTCGTAGCCATGTCTAATTGGTTACGGGTTTTTTATTATGTTGGAAAACAAAATAATTCAGGAAATCTTTGTGCATGTTGTGGTGTTTTAAATGAGGATATTCGTTTCAGGTCACTCGTTTTCTTGTGTGCGAGCTTCAATCCGCTTCCTCCACTTATGTTGCTGCTGACACTTCGCTTTCGCACATAAAAACATCTGTTGCTGCCGCTTCGCTTTCGCACATAAAAACATTGCTGAAATTTCGTTTTATTATTATAAATTATAGTGACATGTTAGAAGGTACATACTATGTGAAGTGGTTGATTGGAATGGAGACTGGGCGACTCCTCGGGGATCAGCATTCCAATGAAGCCCAACACAGGCGGAATATGGCCACTATGCTTAAAATAATTTTCAATGCCAAAAGATAGCATTTACTTGCTCTTTATTTTAAAGCGTATTATAATGAAATTGTGAGTGGGACATAATTTTATATAGTGGGGCGAAATGTAACCCACTACTATTAAAAAGGGAGTAGATAAATATGTTATCTGTACCTGAGGCACAGCAAAGGCTACTTCCGGAAATGTATCCGCTTCTACAATCGAGATATCGCATTTTGCAAACAGTTCAGCTGATGCAGCCAATTGGGCGTCGTACACTTGCAGATTCACTTAAAATGACTGAACGAGAAATTCGTAAAGAAACAGATATTTTACGCGAGCAAGGGTTATTAGATTCTCAAAAGTCGGGTATGGTATGTACAGACGAAGGTGAAGTAGTTATTGATAAGCTACGAGCACTAGTCTATGAATGGTCTGGTCTAACACAGCTAGCTAAATCATTGGAAAACCATTTCGGCTTCCAGCATGTAATTGTTGTTCCAGGTGATTACAATGAAGACGATACGATATTATCATTGCTTGGAAAAGAGGCAGCACATCAATTTATGTCAACAAGCTTTGATGGTCAAATAGTAGCTGTTACTGGTGGGAAGTCGGTTGCATCACTCGCGCAATTTTTACATCCAGCTGATCCACACAACATCACATTTGTTGCTGCTCGTGGAGGTATTGGACATGAAATGCAAATGCAAGCCAATACACTTGTCTCAACATTTGCCATGCAGATGGATGCACAGTATCGCACCTTGTTTTTACCGGAGCATTTAAGTGAGCAGGCCTATCAAGCAATGCTGACAGAGCCAATGGTAACTGAAATGATGAATTATTATGATCATGCAGATTGTGTCATTCATGGTATTGGCTCGGCAGAGGAAATGGCTGTTCGTCGTAATTCATCGCCTGAAGATTTACGGATACTCGAAGAAAAGGGTGCAGTTAGTGAAGCATTTGGCTATTATTTCAATGCTGATGGCGAAATTGTACATCGAATTCGAACAATCGGTATTCAGTTTGAGCAAGTTCGAAGAAGTAAGCAGGTCATTGCAGTTGCTGCTGGAAAACAAAAAGTGAAGGCAATGCTATCGTACTTTAAGGTAGCGCCAAAGCAAACCATTTTTATAACGGATGAGGTAGCCGCAAAAGCTATCGCTGAAAGTTTATCTTCTTAATAAATTAACTACGTAACTCGTATTTCAGCGGGTGCTACAACACTCTCTGAATGAGAATAAAGCCAATTGTGGATATTATAAATGTCCGAGGCAAAATAAATTATTTAAACAATATTGGAGGAATTGACAATGGCATTAAAATTAGCGATTAATGGATTTGGACGTATTGGACGATTAGTATTTCGTGAAGCTATGAAGCACGATGAATTCGAAGTGGTTGCAGTAAATGACCTAACTGATGCAGGTCAGCTTGCACACTTATTAACTTATGATTCAGTACACGGTATCTACGATGCTGATGTTTATGCAGACGGTGATTCTTTCGTAGTAAATGGAAAAAAAATTAAAGTATATGCAGAAAAAGATCCTGCTAATTTACCTTGGGGTGAACTAGGTGTTGATGTAGTACTTGAATGTACAGGTAGATTCCGCTCGATGGAAGAAGTAGGAAAGCACATTCAAGCAGGTGCTAAAAAAGCTATTCTTTCGGCTCCAGCGAAGGGCGAAATGCCAACGTTTGTAATGGGTGTTAACCATGAGGATTACAACCCTAAAACAGATGATGTTATTTCAAACGCTTCTTGTACAACGAACTGTCTAGCGCCAGTTGCAAAAATACTTGATGAAAAATTCGGTATTGCGCGCGGTATGATGACGACAATTCACTCTTATACAAACGATCAACGCATCCTGGACTTCCCGCACTCTGATCCACGTCGCGCACGTGCTGGTGCAGTGTCAATGATTCCAACAACAACAGGAGCAGCAGTAGCAGTTTCAAAAGTATTACCTCAATTAAAAGGTAAATTAGATGGCTTCTCTATGCGTGTACCAACACCAAACGTTTCATGTGTTGACTTAGTAGTAGAGCTAAAATCAGAAGTAACAAAAGAATCCATTAATGCTGTATTAAAAGAAGCTTCAGAAAACGAGCTTAAAGGCATTTTAGGATACAACGAACTACCTTTAGTTTCAATTGACTACAATGGTAACCATAACTCTTCAACTGTAGATGGTCTTTCTACAATGGTATTAGAAAATAGTATGGTAAAAGTTCTAGCATGGTATGATAACGAAATTGGTTACTCTACTCGTTTAATGGACTTAGCTTTATATATCGCAGAAAAAGGATTAAACACTAAATAAGTGTCATAATTCGAAAATTAAAGTAAAAAGTGTGACATAATACCGCTTTTTACGCACAAAAAGTATAGCCTTTATAATGTCTTAAAGATATAATATACAAGGGTAATGGGAGTAAGGGAAATTTACCCTTACTCCTTTTTTATACGATATATAAGATAAATACGTGTGAATACATGCAATAAGCGATATCCATTATGACTGGTTATGCAATTGCAAGACATAGAACGTGACTTTTGCTACTATAAAAGCAAGTAAAGGGTACTTCACCATAGCGTGGATTGATTTCCGTTCCGACTGGGGTTTTCGAGGGGCGTCCGATGAGCCTTAAAACCCAAACTTCCGGTGATGAAAGTTAGGATGACATTACGATAGAAGTTTGTTGAAACAGAATAACGCTATGTGATGATGGACCAACTATTTTTATCTAATACAGTTAAGTGAATGATGTGAGGAGCCAAGATGGGTGAATCCAGGAATTTCACGATTAAAAACTTTGAAGGGGGTTTCTTCATGTTAAATAAGAAGACGATGAAAGATATTGATGTAAAAGGTAAGGGTGTATTTGTACGTGTTGATTTTAATGTACCGATGGCAGATGGTGCGATTACTGACGAAACACGTATTCGAGCAGCAATTCCTACAATTGAATATTTAGTGGAACAAGGTGCCAAAGTAATTTTAACTTCTCACTTAGGACGTCCAAAGGGTGAAGTAAAAGAGGATATGCGCCTAACTGCAGTCGGTGTACGTTTAGCTGAATTAATGGGTAAACCTGTTACAAAATTAGATGAGTCAATTGGTCAAGAGGTAGAAGAAGCGGTTGCAAATATGCAAAATGGTGACATTATTCTTCTTGAAAATGTGCGCTTCCACGCTGGCGAAGAGAAAAATGATCCAGCATTAGCAGAGCAATTTGCAAAATTAGCGGACGTTTATGTCAATGATGCGTTCGGTGCAGCTCACCGTGCACACGCTTCAACTGAAGGAATTGCCAAGTATGTACCAGCAGTATCTGGTTTCCTTATGCAAAAGGAATTAGATGTGCTAGGTAAAGCATTATCTAACCCAGAGCGTCCATTTACAGCAATTATCGGTGGTGCCAAAGTTAAAGACAAAATTGGTGTGATTGAAAGCTTATTAGAAAAAGTAGACCACCTAATTATCGGTGGCGGTTTATCATTCACATTCATTAAAGCGCAAGGCTATGATATCGGCAAATCTTTATTAGAAGAAGATAAAATCGATTTAGCAAAATCCTTTATTGAAAAAGCAAAGGCGAAAGGCGTGCAATTACATATGCCAATCGATACCGTTGTCGCAAACGAGTTTTCAAAAGATGCTGAAACACAAATTGTCGATGTAGACGCTATTCCAGCTGACTGGATGGGCTTAGATATCGGTCCGAAAACAGCTGCTAACTATGCAGAAGTTATTAAAAATTCTAAATTAATCATTTGGAATGGACCAATGGGTGTCTTTGAAATGGATAAATTCGCGAATGGTACAAAAACTGTAGCTGACGCTATGGCAACAACAACTGGTTATACAGTTATTGGTGGCGGGGATTCTGCAGCGGCAGTAGAAAAATTTGAAGTTGCCGATAAAATGAACCATATTTCTACAGGTGGCGGTGCATCACTTGAATTAATGGAAGGCAAAGAGCTTCCTGGAATTGTGGCATTAAACGATAAGTAAAACTGTTTAAAATAAAAAAACATAGGAGGCAATAACGATGCGTAAACCAATTATTGCAGGTAACTGGAAAATGTATAAAACATTTGAAGAGGCTATCCAGTTTGTTGATGCGGTACAGGACAAACTTCCTTCAAATGATAAAGTAGACGCTGTTGTTTGTGCACCAGCACTTTACCTACCTACGCTTGTGCAAGTTGCTAGTGGATCTGAGCTAGCAATTGGTGCACAAACGATGCATTATGAAAACGAAGGTGCATTCACTGGAGAAATTAGTCCAGCTCAGCTAGCAAGCGTGGAAGTAGACTATGTTATTTTAGGACACTCTGAACGACGTGAATATTATAATGAAACAGATGAAGCCATCAATAAAAAGGTTGCTGCAGCACTAGCGCATAATATCGTACCAATTATTTGCTGTGGAGAAACGCTTGAGGAACGTGAAGCGGGGACTACTGAACAAAAGGTTGCTCATCAAATTACAGCAGCACTTGCTGGATTTGGAGCACAAGAAGTGGAGCATATGGTGATCGCCTATGAACCTATTTGGGCAATCGGTACAGGTAAAACAGCTACAGCAGAAGATGCTAACCAAGTATGCGGAGCAATTCGTGCAGTAGTGAAGGAATTATATAACGATGAAACGGCCGCTGCTATACGTATTCAATATGGTGGTAGCGTAAAACCTGAGAACATTCAGGAATTATTATCAAAAGAGCATATCGATGGCGCTTTAGTCGGTGGAGCAAGTTTACAACCAGAATCATTTTTAAAATTATTGGAGGCGGCAGCAAATGCCTAAAAAGCCAGTAGCATTAATTATTCTAGATGGCTTTGCATTTCGCGACGAAACTTTCGGAAATGCAGTAGCCCAAGCAAACAAACCTAATTTCGATCGTTTATGGAATGAGTTCCCGCACTCAACATTAATTGCAGCAGGTGAAGCGGTGGGTTTACCTGATGGTCAAATGGGGAACTCTGAAGTTGGACACTTGAATATCGGTGCTGGACGTATTGTTTATCAAAGCTTAACACGCTTAAACAAATCTATTCGTGAAGGAGATTTCTTTACGAATAAAGCATTTTTGGATGCAATAGCACATGCTAAGGCTCATCAATCTAAACTTCATATCATGGGCTTACTGTCAGATGGTGGCGTACATAGCCACTATGAGCATATGTTTGCACTATTGAAGCTTGCAAAACAACAAGGCTTAGACAAAGTCTTTGTACATGGTTTCTTAGATGGCCGTGATGTTGGACCGTCAACAGCTTTAGGCTATATTGAAGAAACTGAAAAACAAATGAAGGACATTGGCGTAGGTCAATTTGCTTCTATTCATGGTCGTTATTATGCAATGGATCGTGATAAACGATGGGATCGTGTAGCACTTACTTACAATGTACTAGTAGATGGTGTTGGTCAAACAGCTGACAGCGCAGCAAGTGGTGTTGCTGAATCATATGAGCGTGATGTAACAGATGAGTTTGTTATTCCATTTAGCGTTCAAGAGCATGGAGAAGCCGTGGCAACAATTGACGATAATGACGCAGTTATTTTCTTCAACTTCCGCCCTGACCGTGCAATTCAACTATCTAAAGTGTTTACAAATAGTGAATTTGATGGCTTTACTTTATCAGCTAACCAACCAAAGAATTTAAAATTTGTGTCATTCACACATTACAGTGATGAAGTAAATGCTCAAGTTGCGTACGCAAACGACAACTTAAAAAATACAATTGGTGAAGTGTTAGCTTCTAATGGCAAAACACAGCTTCGTATTGCAGAAACAGAAAAGTATCCGCATGTTACATTCTTTATGAGTGGTGGTCGTGAGGAGAAATTTGAAGGGGAAGAGCGTATTTTAATTGCATCTCCAAAGGTTGCAACATACGATTTACAACCTGAAATGAGTGCCTATGAGGTAACAGAAGCATTGCTTGCAGAGATTGCGGACGATAAATTTGATGGCATTATTCTGAATTTCGCTAACCCTGATATGGTTGGGCATAGCGGAATGTTAGAGCCAACAATTAAGGCCATTGAAACAGTCGATGAATGTCTTGGTAAAGTAGTAGATGCAATCCTTGCAAAAGGTGGCGCGGCTATTATTACAGCTGACCATGGTAACTCTGATGAAGTTCTTACTTTAGAAGGAAACCCTATGACAGCTCATACAACAAACCCTGTTCCAGTAATTGTGACAAAATCGAATTTATTGTTAAGAAATGGTGGCATTTTAGCCGATTTGGCGCCAACCATGTTAGAATTATTAGAGGTGTCACAACCTTCTGAAATGACAGGTAAATCATTAATTGAAAAAGAGGAGAATTAATTATGCCATTTATTACACAAATTTATGCGCGCGAAGTTTTAGACTCACGTGGGAATCCAACGGTAGAAGTTGAAGTATTTACAGAATCAGGCGCTTTTGGACGCTCAATCGTACCATCAGGTGCATCTACAGGTGAATATGAGGCAGTAGAATTACGCGACGGTGACAAATCTCGTTACCTAGGCAAAGGTGTATTAAAAGCAGTTGAAAATGTAAACACAATTATTGCTCAAGAGCTAGAAGGTAACTACTCAGTTCTTGATCAAGTAGTCATCGACAAAGCTTTAATCGAGCTTGATGGCACAGAAAACAAAGGTAAACTGGGTGCCAACGCCATTCTAGGTGTATCAATGGCAGTTGCACATGCTGCGGCAGATTACTTAGATGTACCTCTTTATCAATATCTTGGTGGATTTAATTCTAAACAACTACCAGTACCAATGATGAACATCATAAATGGTGGCGCTCACGCTGACAACAACGTAGACATTCAAGAATTCATGGTAATGCCTGTAGGAGCAGAATCATTCCGTCATGCATTACGTATGGGTGCTGAAATCTTCCACAACTTAAAAGCAGTACTTAAAGCTAAAGGCTATAATACAGCTGTAGGTGACGAAGGTGGTTTCGCACCAAACCTTGGTTCTAACGAAGAAGCCATTACTGTAATTTTAGAAGCAATCGAAAAAGCTGGCTATAAACCAGGAGAAGAAGTAAAACTTGCAATGGACGTTGCTTCATCTGAACTATTCAATAAAGAAGATGGCAAATATCACTTAGACGGTGAAGGTGTTGTCAAAACTTCTGAAGAAATGGTTGACTGGTACGAAGAGCTAATAAATAAATACCCAATCATCTCAATCGAAGATGGCTTAGACGAAAACGACTGGGCTGGACACAAATTATTAACAGATCGCATTGGCGCTCGCGTACAATTAGTAGGCGACGATTTATTCGTAACAAATACGAAAAAATTAGCGGCTGGTATTGAGCAAGGTGTTGGTAATGCAATCCTTATCAAAGTAAACCAAATCGGTACGTTAACAGAAACATTTGAAGCGATCGAAATGGCAAAACGCGCTGGTTACACAGCAGTTATCTCACACCGTTCTGGTGAATCTGAAGATGCAACAATTGCTGATATCGCAGTTGCTACAAACGCTGGTCAAATTAAAACAGGTGCTCCATCACGTACAGACCGTGTAGCTAAATACAACCAACTTCTTCGCATTGAAGATCAACTTGGTGCAACAGCTGAGTATCTTGGTTTAAATTCATTCTATAATTTAAAATAAGCTATTACTAAGTAGCTTCAGTAATATCGCCTCAAAGGTATGCAAATACTTTTGAGGCGATTTTTTTGTTGGTGGTCGGTTGAAGGGGCGGTTTTTGGCAAAGTGATCGGGTAGGTTGAAAAAGTGATCGGTTATACCCCGAAAACAGCTCAGGAGTGGCATTGTGAACGTTGACACTAGAAAATAACGTGACTATAATAGTCGTAACAACTATAATCATAACTATTATATAGGAGAATAACATTGGAATTAGAAAAATATATTGGTGTAAATGTGCAACGAGCAGCACTTAAACTGAATAATTATTATCAAAAAGTGGTTAATCCGTTTGATATTACAGTAGAACAGTGGGAAATACTTGTTATTCTATGGGAAAAAGAAGGAATTACTCAAAAAGAGATAGCTGAAAGGCTGCATAAGGATCAGACAAACATTGCACGGATGCTGTTTAAGCTGGAGAAAAAGGGATTTATTTATCGAGTGGTCCATGAGACAGATAGAAGGTCTTTACGTGTGTATTTAACTCCAAAGGGCAGTGACATTAAAGATGAAATACTTGCACCATCCATGGAAGCATATAAGAATACAATCAAAGGTTTATCTGAAGAAGAGGTAGAAACATTTAGAAGGATTCTCACTGTGATGTATAATAATATAAAGGATTTATAGTTACAGCTTGTATGTAAAAAATTCTTATTAATACAAAAGTAACTGCTTTTCATAAAAGGCGGTTACTTTTTATTATACAAAGATACTGTTACTTTTCATGTATTTTTAATAAATGTTCTCCTAACTTTTGGTGATGAACCTATAATTTAACGGAATAACTGCATTTGCTTCGTTTGTTGGATATAAGCAACTTATGGTAAATAATTCGTTGCAAAACCTTTGAATGGTTGTCGCATCGCGTTCAAAGACCAGTAAATACAGAGCCCAGAATTAAGTGGAAATGCTTCCGTTGACAGTGGATATAATCATCATTATAATTGTCGTAGCAACTATAATCAAGACTATTATAAAACGATAGAATCAACATTTTCTAAAGGGAAAGGAGAATAGCAAAGTTTAAAGCATAAACTTGCTACTACTATTGTGAATAAAACAATTATTTTAACACATATCATATAGTTGCTACGACAATTACTGTCATGACAAGAGAACGGGGGAAATAGTATGGAAAAACCTAAAAAAAACGAAGGGATTTTTGAGGGTAAATATAGAGCATTAACAATTGGAATTATTCTTGCTGTTACTACAGTTGCTTTTGAAGGATTGGCTATTACTACCATTGCGCCTAGTTTAGCGCAAAAATTAAATGGACTTCATTTATACGGCTGGATATTCAGTGCGTTTCTTTTGGCTCAAATCGTCGGAACTATGGTAATTGGTCAACGTATTAACAAAAATGGCGTGTTTACATCGTTTATAGTCTCAAATCTTTTATTCGTACTTGGAATTGTTATTGCGGCTACGTCTGTGAACATGGTTATGCTTATTGCCGGAAGGGTATTTCAAGGATTCGGTGCTGGAGCAATTATTACTTGTGTATATTACAGTATTACTTTAGGCTACCCCGATCATCTAAGGACAAAAATACTTGCTATGTTTTCGAGCGCATATATTTTACCTGCGTTAATTGGCCCTTATATCGCAGGACTATTATCTGAATTTATATCTTGGAGATTTGTTTTTTGGTTGGTGGTTCCGTTAATTGGCCTGGCTGTAGTCTTAACCCTTCCTGCTTTTCGAAAGTTTTCGGTAAGAGAAGAAGGAGCCTCAAAAAGCGGCGGCAAGGAGATGTATGCGGTATTGCTGGCTATTGGCACGGGAATACTGCTAGCCGGACTAGGCACTATAACTGATTGGAAGGGAGTAATACTTTCTTTAACAGGGATACTTATTATGATTCAACCATTACGAAAACTACTACCAAAAGGAACGTTTAGTGCAAAGAGAGGATTACCTGCTACTCTTGCTTCGAGGGGGTTATATGTTGCTTGTTTTTTCGCCACTGAAAGCTATGTTGTCCTGGCTTTGACAGAAGTGAAGCAGTTATCTGCCGACTTTGCGGGATTAATAGTTGCTGCTGGTGCATTAAGTTGGTCAACAGCTGCATGGCTCCAATCTAGATTAGATAGCAAAGATCAAGGAAGCGGAAGAAGGAAAAGGGTAACGATTGGTATTTGTTTTATGATTGTTGGGGTTACAGCAGTTATTTTTGCTGTAAGTCTACCTAAGGGGGGAATTTTGTTCGCGATTATTTCACAAATACTCACTGGTTTTGGTATCGGCTTGGCCAATCCGACTACAGGTGCCATAGCATTACAACATGCGAATGCAGGTGAAGAAGGAGAGGTATCTGCAAGCATACAATTTACTGATGCATTTAGCCCTGGTTTAAGTATTGGATTAGGTGGTGCTTTTATAGCTATTAGTGAGACTCTACAATGGGGATTATTAATTGGAATCCTTTTGGCATTATCTCTTCAATTAGTTTTCGTTATCGTAAGCTTTGTCATTTCTTTTCGTATAAAAGAGAAAAATGTTAATTCCGAGTAAAATTAAACATTTTAGGTTAAAATTATTATAAAAATTTTCTAATCTTAAATTCTAGCGTCTGAATGGGAGAGTAGTAAATTCTTATAAAAGCATCGGCATTTAACCTTCAGTCAATCTGGAAAAGGAATAAGACTTAGAAAATACATTACTGAAAGAAGAGGAGAATTACTATGAAAATTCTTGAAACAGAACGACTTACCCTTCGCTTACAAACAACAGATGATGTATATTTTATCCTTGAGTTAGTGAATGATCCTTCATGGTTGCAGTTCATTGGTGATCGCGGTGTGAGAACAGTGGAGGAGGCATGTGAATATATAGTAAATGGACCAATTCGCATGTATGAGCAGTTTGGCTTTTGTCTTTATTTAGTTGAAAGAAAAGAAGATCAAATCCCCATTGGAATTTGCGGTTTAGTTAAAAGAGAGTCGCTAGAAGATGTGGATATTGGTTTCGCTTTTCTGCCTAAGTATTGGGGAAAAGGATACGCCTATGAAGCAGCCTCAGCAACATTGGCATATGGTATAGATATACTAGGATTAAATCGTATTGTAGCTATCACAACTCAAAATAATGAAGCCTCAGCCAAGCTACTCGAAAAAGTAGGTTTGAAGTTTGAGAGATTAGTCCAGTTTTCCAATGATTCTGAAGAACTTAGACTTTTTTCATTTAATAATCACTTAAAATTATGATGAAAGCAAAGGTGAGCATGTGAATATTAGAGAAGCGAATGAATTAGATTACCCAGAATTAAGAATAATCTATCTGGAATCACGGCGTAAAAATTTCCATTGGGCGGCTTTAGAAGAAATGACTTTAGACGATTTTGATAAAGATACAATAGGAGAGCATGTAATTGTAGCGGAAGAGGATAATCATTTACTTGGATTTGTTTCATTATACTTGCCAGATAACTTCATTCATAATTTATTTATTCATCCAAATTTCTTAGGTAAAGGTGTAGGGGGTCACTTGCTAAATGCCTCCATTAAAAAAATGAACAAACCGTTAAGATTAAAATGTGTATCCGAAAATCATAAAGCGTTGAAATTTTATGAGAAGAATGGTTGGAAGAAGGTAAATGAAGAAGGAGAAAAGGAAAAATATTGGGTTATGATATATGAATAACGGATTAAGAAGGTCTTGAAATAACCTTCAAACAAGAGGGGCTTCGAGTTCATTTGTAACGAAGAAGGGGCAGTAGCATGAATTTTAATATGAAGGAAGCTATTGAAATTCTGGAGCGTACACCGCAAACATTGGAGCATTTTTTGACCGGATTATCAGATGAGTGGCTACAATGCAACGAAGGGGAAGGAACATGGAATGCTCATGAAGTGATTGACCATCTGATTGAAGGAGAGAAGAATAATTGGATGCCACGACTAGAATTTATTCTTAAAGAAGGTGAAGGAAAGGCATTGCCTCCATTTGATAGATACGCTCAATTACACAAAGAGAATGAAAGTTCTATTAAACAAGCATTATTGGAATTTAAAAAGATTAGAGCTTTAAATATAAGCAAACTTCAGACACTTCTTATTCCTGATTTGCATCTAGAATCGAAAGGGTACCATCCTGATTTTGGTGTAGTAAAAGTAAGGGAATTACTTTCTACATGGGTTGTTCATGATTTAACGCATATTTCTCAAATTGTTCGAGTAATGGCAAATCGATATACAACAGATGTTGGACCGTGGAGTGAATACTTAGGAATATTAAAAAAGAATTGAGGGATGGAGAATTAAGGATTCATCCCATAACGTGTAGTTGATTTCCGTTCCAGGCTGCTCGTTTTCATGTGAAAGAGCGTCAAACACATCCTCCGCTTATGTTATTGCTGCCGCAACGCTTTCGCACAAAAACGCATCTTATTGCAGTTTCTTTTATCACTTAAAATTAGAATGACCTGCCAGAGTTTACACGCTAAGAGAGATGGTTGATTGGAGTGGAGACTGGGCGATTCCTTGGGGATTAGCAATAGAGGAACGAAGGCTAAAACCATCACGTCCTGTGATAACGCCTTCGTGACCAACATCGTGTTGGCCTGAGACCCTTGGAGCGAAGCGGCTCATCGGAAGCGCCCAGTCGGAACGGAAATCAACCCTTCATTTTGCTGAAGAGACATACTTTAATTAATATATGACACCTTTATTTCATTGGCATGTGCACTAAACATTGTATTTACCCTCGAAGATAATCTACATAAAAAAAGAGACAGTCTTCAGTGATTAACACTTTAGACTGTCTCTCCGTTCATAAAACTAGAACACTATACTTTATTTCTGTGCCCAATATTTGTCTAGCTCTTGATCTAGATAGACCCAGCCCTTCCATGCAATATGAATCGTATCCATAATGAAATAAGGATCATAGTCATGGCCTGAGAAATCAACATATGGAACATCAGCTTTAGTTAATATCTGATCCATTTTATCGTAATATTTTTGACGACGATCCTCAGGATATTCAGTGTAGTCATACCAATGACCATTTACTGGAATAGAAACAAATAGTGGTTTTGCACCAGCATCTTTTAAAATATCAATTACAAGCTGTAAATCCTCATATTCAGGGGAAGTCGTATAATCTTCGTTTTTGCGCATTCCTTCAAACTTTTTAATATTAGCATTTACAAGACGTTTATAAAATTTATTTTCAATCATTAAATCATTGGAAACACGTTTCTCGCCGTATTCCTCGGCATTTTTCAGTTGTTGCTCAAATGTTTGGTCCGCAACTAGTTTGTCATTGTTTTTTAATTTATGCGACTCTCGAGGGAAGAGCGAGTAATACAAATCTTTTTTCTCTAAAAGTGCCTTTTGGACATGGCCTGCCATCAATGCAAGTCGTCCAAGGATTGGTTTTTCCTTACCACCAGATAATTTATATTCATAAATTGTTTTTAGCAGCTCATCGCGATTGACAGTATCGAATTCAAGAAGGCGTTTCATTCCTCGATTTCGAAGATCTTCGTCAATGTCCTTATTGTATGCTAAATCATAAGCATGCAACATCGAATAGTTAGGAGAAAAATGTAATTCATTCATTCCCTTTTTCGTAAACCATTGAGGAGAAATGATGAAGACAATTTTTTTATCCTTTAAATTCTTTTCCTGTGCGGCAAAATTTAAAAAGTGTGTAATAGACTGCATTCCACCACGGCCGACCATAAATGTCGTATACGGAGCATTTGTAGCTCGAGCATAATTATATGGGTGGAAAGGATCAAAACGATTTAATTCTGAGGAGCCGTATAAAGGCATTGTAGTAGGCTCCTGCAACATCCGCTCCTGGAAATACATCCCTTGGAACACTAACGGAGACATACTAGTCTTTGCCTGCTCTACATCTTCATCTGAAATCCAAGCTTTTATCCAGGAATTAGGGAAGAATATCAAGGCAGCAAAAAGAGCAAAAGCAATTAATAATGATAGAAAGCCTTTCTTAATCATTGTCTTTCAGCTAATTCCGCTGCAATACGATTTGGCGTGTTCCATTCCTCACGGTTGAAATCAGTAATTGGCACTGAGATATTAAAGCGGTTTTCAATTTCCACTAATAAATTAATTGTACCGAATGAATCAAGAAGTCCTTCTTCAAATAAATCGATATCTGGATTTTCTAAAATGATATCGTCCTCACATAACTCTACTAGCATTTCAAAAACTTGTTGTTTATTCATATTATAAATCTCCTTTATTGTTTAGGCTGTGTTATTCATAAAATATGAACAGAGCCATTAATTAAAATAATGTTCCTGAAAAAATATAGAAACCAAAGCAAATGGCATTAAACGTAATAAATACGCCGATTGCATGAGTCCATTTATTTTTCGGCCAAATCTTGCGCTTCTTATTCCAACGTTCAAACTTATCGAAGCAGATAATTAACAAGGCATGGTAGAGACCGTAGACAATATAGTGCAATTCTAATCCGTGCCAAATACCCATTAAAAAGAACAGTAGAAAGAAGCCAAGATAAGAAACTGTATATTTGTTTTTAATCCATTTTTTCTTAGTCATCCAAAGTACGAAGCGCATATAAACATAATCCCTGAACCAGAATGAAAGACTCATATGCCAACGGTTCCAGAAGTCTTTAATATTGCGACTCGAGAATGGACGGTTAAAGTTAATTGGCGTTTGAACACCCATAATGCGACTGACACCAACTGCAAAAGCACTATAACCTGCAAAATCGAAAAATAGATAAAAACTATACATATACATATACGCTATTTGCCCTTGAAAAGGTGTCAAATAGTTATAAGTTTGATCTGGTAAATAAATAAGTGTGTAATTGTATATTAAATAAGCCAAAATAAATTTATATAAAAAGCCTACAAATATACAATTGATCCCACTTAACAGTAGTTTTTGATAGACTTGACTAGATGGCACTGTGTGCAAATCTTTATAAAAGCGTCGCCAACGATCAATAGGTCCCGAAGTTATTGTTGGGAAGAACAGTAAGAAATAAGCAAGCTCAACTACTGAAATTTTATCCTTAATTAAGCCATCACGTGTTTCTAAAATCATTTGTACCGATTTAAAGGTAATATAGGATACCCCTAAAAATCCAAATAAATTATTAAGGCCAAGCATAGGCAGAACCTTCACAAGTACAAGTGGCAAAATAGACAGTAGTACAGCAATTACGAATATGGACGTGCTATTTTTCTGTAAGCGATATTTTTGGTAAACGACAATTAATAATAACTGAAATACTGTAAATAGTATAAGAGAAATTGAGCCATGCGGGGAGTTACCAAAAATAAGAGCTAACACGACAATCGAAATAAAGATATTATAGCGTTTAGCTGATTTCCCACGTAGTCCTAAAATAATGGTTGGCAATAATAAAATACCAATGATGATGAAAAAAAATATATTTCCATAAGCCGTCATACTGTTTCCATAACCGCCAATCCTTTACGATCAACTTTACCGTTAGTATTTAAAGGTAAAGTGTCAATGTATTTGAACGTTTTCGGAATCATATAAGATGGTAAATACTCCGCTAACAATACTTTAAGCTGCTTCGTCATTTTGAAGGCAGAGTCTGTCAATGGTTCTCGTAGAACAACAAACGCACTTAGTGAAACAATTTCATCATCTTTTGAAATAGGTATAACAACACAGCTAGCAACAGGTGGGAGATTGCCAATTTGTTTTTCAATTTCCTCGATTTCTAAACGATAACCGTGTAGTTTCACCTGAAAATCTTTTCGTCCAGAAAAGAACAGATAGCCATCTTTTTCATAACCAACGTCCCCAGTTTTATAAATACGTTGATCCCCTATTGTAGGAAACGCTTTAAGTGTTAAATCAGGTGCCCCAAGATAACCTGCACTTACAGTCGGTCCAGAAATAATAATCTCGCCATCTTCTTGCAAGGATAGATTAGGCTCAGATAGAGGAGCGATTGGTAATTGGTCAAATTGCTCCAAAAGCTCCTTTGTTACTTCTACATAAGATACGGCAACGGTTGTTTCAGTAGGACCGTATAAATTAAAGATAGATGCTTGTGGGAAGCGCTGCATTAATTCTTTAGATACGGATATTGGTAAAACCTCTCCGCAGAATAAAAACGTATTTAAAGAAGGCATTATCGCCTGATCCCATTCCTTGTTCATTAAACACATCTTCGCAAAGGAAGGTGTAGAAGTCCAAACGCGAATACCAGATGAAGCTAATGACTCAAATAACGCTTTTGGATTAGCAATTTGCTCTTGCGTAATAGCGTAAAGTGTTTGCCCACTAACTAGTGCAGGATATAAATCCATCACAGATAAATCAAAGGAATAAGGCGCTTGATTTAGAAACACACCAGACTCCTGTAGAGGGAAATGTTCATGCATCCAAGCAACAAAATGTGCTAAATTATCAGCTGTAATTTGAACACCTTTTGGCTTACCAGTAGAACCAGATGTGTAAATAATATAATGAATTTCTTGATCCTTAACCCAAGTTGAAAGCTCTGTTGAAGTGCTAGTAGTTTGAGCCACTAAATCACTTACTTCCACTACAGGGACTGCTTGGTTAGAGCTTAATGTTTCAGTCTTAAGTAGCAAACAAGCCTGAGAAGCTTCTATAATAATCTGTAACCTTTCAGACGGTGTAGAAGAGTCAACCGGTACATACGGATGACCTGCCTTTACAGCTCCTAAAAAAGCAACGATTTGTAAAGGTGACATATGTCCGTAGACGACGATAGGTTGTTGTCTTTTTAAATCAAGAGCCATTAAATATTGTGCTACACAATCAGAAAGATGCCAAAGCTCACCATAAGTTAAGGAATCACTATTGGTTTGATATGCAGTTCGATCTGGATGCTGTTGTGCCACTTTTTGAATAGCCTCTAAAATACTTAACATAGTTTATATCTCCTTTTCTTAAAATTCCGTATATATAAATGGTCCTGCGTTCATATCATGGAAGCCATGGATAAGAAACAAGAGCACCAAAATGATGAAATAAAATAACGTAAAGCCTATAAAACGTAAAAGCTCATTATTTTTAATGGATTGCATAGGTCCACCTCCAATTAAAAATGAAAAAAGATTATAACCTTGTAAATATACTAAATAAATAGACATATTTTCAAGTTTTTTCAAATAAATTTTTTTGCTTTAATTTAATTTTTAACACTGTTTTGACGGATTGTAGAGAAAAATGTTGCTCAAACCCTATATATTCATAAAATCATAAGATTAATTTAAGGTAAAATTAAGGTTTTGGAAAATATGACTAATATAAAGGTAAGAAAATGATATTATTTCACCTCAACTTGAATTTTACTAAACTTATGATCATCTTTATTATCGCTGTTTTTCCGTTTCATGTGTACTTAAAAAATCCTTAAATCTCGTAATAGGACATTCGCAATCAATTTATGCTTAATGTAACCATTTTTTATTAGTTACATTAAGCATAATAAATGAAAGTAAAATCAAAGTAAATTCGATGGAAAATATGGGTATAAACTATGATGAGATGCAAAGAGCGGGATAAACAAAATGGAAGCTGTATTAAGCAGATGATGAAATCGGTAATCTTTTGAGGACTATTGCACTATTGCAAAGACATTTTTGAGCAAAAAGAAAAGCGCCACCATCAAGTTAATCATCCCAACTTATGATAGCACCTTTATCTTTATCCCGATATAGAATCCCAAAGTAGGTGAGAGATTAACTGCCCGTAAAAGCCCGATTGGTGAAGACTAATAATCAGTGGGGATAAGAAAATCCCCGCTGATTAAAGTTTTATTTTAATTAAGAGCATTTAAAACTTTTTTGGAAATGTAAAATTCAGTGCCGTTGTAGACATTGATTGTGTCAAACGTATGCGTTTTTGCTGTCTTGTCTTGTTCGTATATTAAAATGTTCTTATTAATTGGGATTGTAACGGTTACATCATTTTTTTGTGCAATAAATTTAGGGTTTTCTTTATCAGTTAAGTCAATTTTAGATGTGTAGCCTTTTTCTGTGAATGCTTTTGTTGCTGGGATATATAAATCATCTGTCAGCTTATTTAAATCGAAGCCCATAAACTTTGCCATCGCATGTGCTAAATCCGTGTTTTCTACAAGACCTGTAATTTTTGACGGTCCGAACGAGTATAAGAATACATCCTCACCAGTATGTCCACCAGTTGTATAGCCAATATTGGCACGGTCGGCAAGCATTTTTACCATTTCTTCTCCCGTATCTTTAGCTAATCGTAATGTTGTAAGCTCGTCCGCAGATAAATCATCTAATCCATAAAGTGCAGCGACTTCAACGATATTTGATTTATCTTCTTTTAATTGACTTAGTGCACCTTCAATTGTCATTTTAGCTTTCTTTAGTGGATCGATATAGGCAGATACAGGTGTGTTGGGATAAGTACTTGTCGTGTTGGTATTCCCCATCGTAATCCCGCTATTGCCATGGTCTGTAACAGCAATGACCATTGTATTGCCATCTTCTTTTGCAAAATCAACAGCTTCTTTGACTGCAGCATCAAACGATAAAATATCGCTAATAATACCAATTGTGTCATTGGCATGAGCCGCCCAATCCACTTTACTGCCTTCTACAAATAAGAAGAAGCCATCTTCATCCTTTTTCAGCGTATCAATAGCTTTACTTGTCATCTCAGCGAGAGTTGGCTCAGATGCTTTTGTTTTGGAACGATCTAAATCGTAGGCAAGGGCACCTGGAGCAAAACTTCCCCAAATTTTTGGCGATTTACTATTTAGGAGCTCATCACGAGTTTTCACGATGTCATAATTTTTTTCTTTGAGGACATCCACTAGATTCTCGCCATCTTTACGAGCATTTTTAGATGTGCCTGGTGCCAGAGACTCTAAGCCGCCACCTAATACGACATCAATGTTTTGATAAACTTGCTGCTCAGCGATGTTATCATACTGGCTTCTATTATTCACATGTGCAGAAAAGCCAGCTGGTGTAGCATGCTGAATTTCCGAAGTAGAAATTAATCCGGTTGCCTTGCCCTGTTGTTTAGCCCCTTCTAAAACATTAGCTACAGGTCTATAAGCATCTTCTTTGGCAATTTGCTCTAGCCCTGGTGAATTAATAACCGACGGTAGCACACCCACAAATTTATCATTTGATTTATGGCCAGTTGCTAACGCAGTAGCGGCAGGAGCAGAATCAGTAATGGCTGAATCGGCAGAGTATGTACGCACTGCCCCTGATAAAATTTCATCCATCGCTAAGCCTTCACCTTTATACCAACGGGAAAGTGTAACGGCATTATTACTACTACCATCCATCACGAGCATAATCACATTTGTTGGCTTCTTTACTTGAGCTGCTTGTACTTGCGGTTGAGCGATACTAATCGACGATAAAGCAATTGCACTTGCTAAGAACAATGAACTCCATTTTTTTGAGTGTTTCATAATTTTCCTCCTTTTGGTTAATTCACAAGTAAGTGTAAAGGAAGGTTGTAAAGCTAAGATGAATTAATTGTTATGATATTGTGGAAATATTGTTAAAGATAGGATTAATCACTAAAAGTTAGGTAATTGGAGTGGAGACTGGGCGACTCCTTGGGGATCAGTCATAGATGAGACCCTGGAGAGAAGCGGCTCATCGGTCGCCCCCAGGAAAGCGCCAAGTCGGAACGGAAATCAACCCCACATTTTGGTGATGAGCTACTGAAGGGGAAAATAGAATCTGCTTACTATCCATTGATTGATGGAAGCTTGCAGATTCTTGAATTGGCTATAAATTTTGTGAATGTTTTTCACCGTCAATGGTTTCGTAAAATAAAACCCCATTATCATCAACGAACAAGTTTAGAACTTCTTCCTCTAATAACACTTCTTCTGAGCCATCGTTTATAAATATCTTTGTTAAAAAGCCGGCATTATCATAATCACTGCAATAAATCGCATCGTCAACTGCCGCCAGGTAATAACAGGATGTTTCCGTAACTTGTCTATTTTGTTTTGTTGCTAAATCATAGGCGTATACCATGTTATCGGCCATGCTATTATAATAAATAATGTTGTCAACAGTATCTGCGTACCACATATCATGCATAAAATCGTATGCATTGCTTGTAGCAGCAAAATAGTTTTCATTTGCCCATATATGATCTTCACTTAGTTTCTCGTCATTCACTAAAAAATATTCGTAGGAAATAGCATAAGGTTCGTCAGGATTGACATCATTCCAAGTTGTGTCAACATGGTACCAATCACCATTAACATTTACTAAATTCCATGCATGAAGCTGATTATCGCTAAAGCCATATACATATTTAGCATCCAGACCAGCCGCCAAAAATAAACGATAGGCTAATAGTGCATAAGCTTGACAAACGCCAGTTTTTTTACTGATTAATTCATAAACGGATTGTCCTTCTAACGCATCTTCATCAGAATAAGTGGCTAGTTGTACGACAAAGTCATTAACGGCTTTAGCACGATGAAAATCATCCATGTCATTTGTAATAAACTTATTTGCAAATTCCTGAACATAAGTATCAACTTTCTTTTCCTTCTTGGCATCTGTTAAATATGTAAAATCAAATTCTACCAAGTAGCCATTATCTTCTTCCCATACTTCTCCGTTAAAATCATCGATATATCCTGCTGTATAAGGATTAACGAAATTAATGATGTTATAAATATCATTTAGTTGTTTTTCAAATGTATCCCAATCTAATTTGCCTCTATACATTACTGTAAAGTTTGAGTCAAATTCTGCTATATGCTTTTCAACTTTTCTTGAAAATTGTAGCAAAGCGGGATCTTCCTTGAATAATGTCGTTGAAAAAAGATCTTCCGCAGAAAACTCAACTGATTGTGCTTTACTAGTAGGCTCCTTGTGGTCCATAGAGGTCTCTTCTCTGGATTCAGGTTCCTCTGGTAATGCTACTTCGATGGCCTTGATAACAGCTGAGCAAGCGGTAAGCATGCTTGGAATAATAAGCAAAAAAATCAGCAATATACTCTTTTTCATAATTCCTCCCATTATAATTACGTTTTTGGCGCATCACTAAAACGTGGGGTTGATTTCCGTGCTTTCCTGGGGGCGTCCGATGAGCGGCTAATCCCCTAGGAGACGCCCAGCCTCCACTCCAATCAACTTATATGAATGGTTTATGTTTTAAAATCTTAGTGACGACTATGTTTTTAACTATTATAGGATAATTTGGTAGCGAAGTGGTATGCTGATTTGTTAGAAAAACTAACCAATTGGGGGGATGTTGAGGGCATTTATTAATCTCAGTTTGTCAAGAGAACCTTTTTTTGTTATAATGTGAAGTGTTGTGATGTTCGAAGTTCGGGAGGTGCAGTGAATGCATACAGTAGTATTAGTTTCATTAGTTATCGTATCAATAGCGTTGATCGTTGTAGTATTACTTCAATCCAGTAAAAGTGCAGGCTTGTCAGGTGCCATCTCGGGTGGAGCTGAACAACTATTTGGAAAGCAAAAAGCACGCGGAATGGATCTAATCCTTCACCGTGCAACAATTGTGTTAGCAATATTATTCTTTATTTTAGCACTCGCTATTACAAAAATCTAATAGTTGAAGATATATCGCCTGACCTTTACTGGTTGGGCGTTTTCTTTTATGGTTACATTGTTAGTTCAGCAAAATGAATACCCGCGCGGAGCAGGGAAATACCCGTGGAAGCAAAGTGAATATCCGCGAATCGCAAAATGACGGATGGAAAAGCTAAAGTCGTGGATAGAATCCCCGAAATCGTGGATAGGATCCTCAAAGTCGTGGATAGAAGAGCCGAAATAATGGATAGAATCCTCAAAGTGCCGGAAAAAATCCTCAAAATGCCAAAAAGAACATCAAAATGCCAAAAGACCCATCAAATTAACCGATAAAACCTCATAAAAAGAGTAACAATCGCCAAAGCTTTTGAGGAAGCTTCAGTATGGCTATAATGGTTATAGTATGTATTTGGATGAAGGAGAGCTCGCAATGAAAAAATCGTTATCACAGCCTTTTTTCTTTCAAGCAGGACCAAGAGCAGTTTTATTATTGCATGGATTTACGGGAAGCTCGGCGGATGTGCGAATGCTTGGTAGATATTTAGAGAAAAAAGGGTATACTACATTAGCACCTCATTATAAAGGTCACGGTGTGGAACCGGAGGAACTCATTACAACAGGTCCTGCTGATTGGTGGCAGGATGTCGTTGCCGCGTACCAACAGCTGCAGGATGCGGGTTATGAGGAAATTGCTGTTGCTGGCTTGTCATTGGGTGGTGTGATGGCTTTAAACGTTGCGCTGAATAACCCAGTTAAAGGTATAGTGACAATGTGTGCCCCAATGACGATGCGTACAACGGATGTTATGTTTCAAGGTGTACTGAAATATGCGAGGGACTATAAAAAGTTCCAAGGTAAAGACGAGGAGCAAATTGAAGCTGAGGTTGCGTTAATTGCTGAAAAGGGCATGCCATCTCTCCAAGAGTTGCGAGAATTTATTGCTCGGACACGTCAGGAAATTGACATGATTTATGCACCGATTTTTGTCGTACAAGCGACAAATGATGAGGTAATTGAGACAGAATCTGCCAACATTATATATAATCAAACTGAGTCACTTGAAAAACAGATCAAGTGGTATGAAAACTCAAAGCATGTTATTACATTAGATCAAGAAAAAGATCAGTTACATGAAGATATTTATCGCTTTTTAGAAAGCCTAAATTGGGCACAATAAAACATATTAGGATTTTCTCATGAAGGAGGGAAATTATGAAAGACCAGAAAGATACACTACAAAGTCGTTTACTCGATTTTTTCGGTGGAGAAGATTATAAACCATTAACAGTTGGCGAAATCGAAGACTTATTCGGCTTTGAGGATGCTGACGAATTTAAAGAATTAGTAAAAACGTTAGTACGTATGGAGGGGCAAGGCTTAGTTGTACGTTCTCGCTCCAATCGTTATGGCCTGCCAGAGCGCATGAATTTACTTCGAGGTAAATTTATCGGACATGCGAAAGGCTTTGGCTTTGTGACACCTGATATTGAGGGGATGGATGATGTCTTCATTCCACCGCATGAAGTAAATGGTGCGATTAACGGCGATATAGTTTTAATACGTGTTTTAAAGGAATCATTCGGTGATCGCCGTGAAGGAACAGTGACAAAGGTAGTAGAGCGTGGACAAACGAGTTTTGTTGGGACGTTCCAAGCAAATAGAGGCTTTGGCTTTGTTGTGTTAGACGACAAAAAACTACCGATGGACATTTTCATTGCTAAGGGAGATACGTTAGGGGCTGTCGACGGACACAAGGTTGTCGTTGAGATCGCTACTTGGCCAGAGGATTTAAAATCAGCAACAGGCTATATCACAAAAATTTTAGGGCACAAAAATGATCCAGGTGTGGATATTCTTTCTATTTTATATAAGCATGACATTCCACCTGAATTCCCGGAAGAAGTGGTTGCTGCTGCGCAACGAGTGCCGGATGAAATTACAGAGGCAGATTTAGAGGGCCGCCGTGATTTACGCCATGAAACGATTGTGACAATCGATGGAGCTGATGCGAAGGACTTGGATGATGCTGTTACCGTAACGAAAAATGTAGACGGTACCTTTAAACTTGGCGTACATATTGCAGATGTTAGTTACTATGTAACACAAGGCTCTGTAATAGATATTGAAGCGTATGATCGTGCGACGAGTGTTTATTTAACAGACCGCGTTATTCCAATGATTCCGCATCGACTATCGAATGGTATCTGTTCATTAAATCCACAGGTTGACCGTTTAGTACTGTCCTGTGAAATGATTATTGATGCAAATGGTAATGTAGTTTCACATGAAATATTCCAAAGTGTCATTAAAACAACTGAGCGTATGACATATAGGGACGTTTACAAAATTTTAGAGGAGCAAGACGAAGCGCTAATTGCCCGCTACGAGCCACTAGTACCAATGTTTAAACATATGTCTGAGCTGTCTAACATTTTACGTACCAAACGTGAAATGCGCGGTGCTATCGACTTTGACTTTAAAGAATCTAAAGTGATCGTGGACGAAGATGGCTGGCCAGTAGATATTGAATTACGTGAACGTACAGTAGCTGAGAAATTAATTGAAGATTTCATGTTAGCTGCCAATGAAACAGTAGCAGAGCATTTCCATTGGATGAATGTACCGTTCCTTTACCGTATTCACGAAGATCCAAAGCCAGAAAAGCTACAACGCTTCTTTGAATTTGTCACGAACTTCGGTATTTTAATAAAAGGTACAGGAAACACCGTACATCCGAAAGCTTTACAGGATGTAATAAAAGCCATTGAAGGCATGCCAGAGGAACCTGTTATTTCAACGATGCTTCTACGCTCTATGCAACAGGCAAAATATTATCCTGAAAGTATAGGCCACTTTGGTTTATCAACTGATTTCTATACACACTTTACGTCACCGATTCGACGTTATCCGGACTTAATCGTCCATCGTTTAATTCGAACGTATTTACTTAATAAAGATACATCAAAAGAAACAATTGCACAGTGGAGTATGGCGATGGATGAAATTGCGGATCATACTTCAGAACGTGAACGCCGTGCTGTCGATGCAGAGCGCGATACAGACGCACTGAAAAAAGCACAATATATGTCCGATAAAATTGGTGAAGAGTTTGAAGGAATCGTTTCATCCATTACAAACTTCGGTATTTTCGTGGAGCTGCCAAACACGATTGAAGGACTTGTCCATATTAGCAATATGACAGATGACTACTATCGCTTTGATGACCGTCAAATGATGATGATCGGTGAACGTACAAATCGTCAATTCCGTATCGGAGATGAAGTAACGGTACGTGTAGCAAATGTTATTATTGAGGAGTCATCGATTGACTTTGAAATCGTCGGAATGGTAACGTCTTATGGACGAACACGAAAAGCAGCACCTACTGTGATTCACGCGCGTAAAAATTATAGCGACAACAAAGGTGGTCGTAATGGCCGCAGTGGTGGCCGCAACGAAGAAGAGCGAGGCGGACGTGGCAGTCGCAGTGGTCGCAACGAAGAAGAACGAGGCGGACGTGGCAGTCGCAATGGTCGTAACGAAGAAGGGCAAGGCGGACAAGGAGAGCGACGTGAAAACGACCGTGATCCACGAGGACGCCGCAAAGATAGCTCAAGCCCAGGCCCTAAAAAAGGCGTGAAGCAAAAGCAAAGGTTCTACGAAGGCGTCGCCAAGAAAAACAAAAAGAAAAAATCAAAACGTAAATAAAGTAAAAGTATAGGTGAAGGCACCGATTTGCGCTTTAAAGCAATTTGAAGCGGGTGCTTTCACTTTATCAATAAAAGCATAAAAGCAGGTTAACCCTGCTCAACCTTTAACTTCTTTCAGCAGAAGTCTCCTACCTCTATAGGTGGTGTGATGAATGCCGGAATTAAGTTGCTTTTCAGCGGGTGTCCAAACAGCCGCTGAAAGAAGTTAAAGCCTCCGGCGGATGTCACGGATTCGGAAAGGAGTTCTTTGTGCAGGCACAAAGCCGAATCCAGACGCAATTATGCCGAGGCATAATTGATGAAGAGGGTGAATAATATGGCAAAAGGTACTGGGAAAGTATTAGCACAAAACAAAAAAGCTGGGCACGACTACTTCATTGAAGAGACAATTGAAGCGGGCATGGTGCTAACAGGCACAGAAATTAAATCCATCCGTGCAGGAAGGATTCAACTAAAAGAATCCTACGTACAAATCCGCAGCGGTGAAGCATGGATCAATAATATGCATGTTAGTTCATTCGAACAAGGCAACCGCTTTAACCATGACCCACTGCGCGCCCGCAAGCTACTGCTTCATAAAAAGCAAATCGGCGAGCTAGTCGGTGCCGTAAAACGTGACGGCTACACAATTGTCCCATTAAAAATGTACATTAAAGACGGCTACGCCAAGCTCTTAATCGGCGTCGGCAAAGGGAAAAAGGATTACGACAAACGCGACGACATGCGCAAAAAAGCAGCCAAACGCGAAATGGAACGTGCCTTCAAAGCAAAAAATCAAGATTAATAGATTGTTAGAAAGCTCACTATTTTTGGATGGTGAGCTTTTTGTATTTAGACGGATAGAATTCTTAGGACGGGTTCTAAAGGACGGCGAGTTTAAAATATAATAAAGAACTTACCGCATATATAGGAGGAAATCAGTATTCTTATAATAGGAAGAAAATTTATGTTTATGAACTTAGAGCACATTTATTTTGCTGAGGAACGTAATAATGCAAGCGAAAGAAAAAACCTAGTTTGCTACCATCAAACAAAGCGACCTATGCAATCACTCCAAACCCAAAAGACACTGCAAATCATGCTACAGCAAGATGAAGAAATCCTATTAGCGAATCTATCAAAAATGAATCGCTACATGCTGCGCCGCGCCAAAAAAGAACCCTACGAAGTCATCGTAAAAGAAAATCCATCTGATCAAGAGCTATTAGAATTCCAACAATTTTACAACGCCTTCGCCAAAGTGAAAAATACAGATCGCGTTCGAAAATTTCATCTGCAAACCTTAAAGCTACTGCGTGAAAAAGGCGCACTCGTCTATACAAAGCTTCAAAACGATGAAGGTGAGGCATTATGCTATCGTCTTTACATTGTCGACGAAGATATCGTTTTTAATTTATATACAGGCACGGCTATCTGGATCAAGGATAGAACCGATTTAAAGCAGCAAATCCGCTTCGCCAATCGGTATTTACTTTGGGAAAATATCATGATGTTCCGAAGTAGAGGATACGAACGCTATGATTTCGGCGCAGTAACGAACAAGGAGGAAATTAATGAATTCAAGCTCGGCTTTGGCGCGCAAGAGGTAGAGGTCTATCACGGCTATCTCACAGATTCCATATTAGGAAAGCTCATTTTGCGATTAAGAGATCTGAAATTTAAGATGATGAAATAAAAAAATCTTTGTGAGCTAGCCAATTTTTTCTACTATAGCGGGACACTTGAACTATAGCAAGATTTGTTTTATAATAAGTATTACTGAATGCCAGATTACATGGAAGCGTACTTTTAGCTCCCACCGTACTAGAAGAAATTCTAGCTCCTTTGCTTGAACGAGGCTACTTGCTTCGATTCATATTCAAGGGGACGTTACGGATTCGACAGGGATGGTTCAAGCTTTAGTCGCGCGTCGGAGGTCTCGGCTCCGTCATCAACGGAAGTTATATAATAACTGGCAAACAACAAAACTTAGCTTTCGCAGCGTAAGCTCGTAAGCGCTCTGCCTCTCTATCGCCCATGTAGAGAACGTGGGGCCCAACTTTAGTGGGATACGGTCGGTGGTGCCACCTGAGTCACCGACAAGAGATTTCCAGGTTAGCGTACAGGACGCCTGTTTGTCGGCATAATGTTACGTGAATTGTAAATAGGCAAACTACACGCGTAGAAGCTGAAGTATTGGAGTTTCTGGACGCGGGTTCGACTCCCGCCGTCTCCATAAAGTAGCTCAAAGCATAGATTTATCAAGACTTCTGAAAAGTGTGGTAACAATTGTGGTAACAATTCACTTTTCTTTAGTTTTAAATTCAATAATTTGAGCAGGTTTGAAGTCGTTTTCCATGTCGAGAACGGCTTCTTTTTCTGTTGTGGGATATAAGTGACTATAGGTGTTTAATGTTGTTGCTACGTCACCATGTCCAAGTCGTGCAGCAATTACAGAAATGATTGTTCCTTTATTTATTAAATAAGAGGCGTGCGAATGTCTAAAATCATGTATTCGTATTTTCTCAACACCAGCTGTATTTACATATTTCTCAAATCGCCTATCTAATGTAGATGTTGAAATACTATCTTTAATATCGCCAAATACAACATAATTTAATTTTGGTTTGCGTTCTAGTTTAATAGCATTTAATAAATTCATTACGCTTTTTGGCATTAGTATTTTACGGCGTGATGCTTCTGTTTTTGTTGTAGTTACTTTACGGTTGTATTCGGTTTTGTCTACATTAATAGTATTTGTATCAAAATCTAAATCCGCCCATGTTAAAGCTAACAATTCACCTTTTCGCATACCACTGTAATACAAGGTCATAAATAAAGCGTAATACAAAGGGTCGTCAACAACTGCTACAAAAGATTTAAATTCTTCAAGTGTCCAAAAGTTTACATGTTTGTTTTCTTTTAAATCAACGTTACCGACAATTGATGCTGGATTCTCTTTTGTATACTCGTTTTTAATTGCAAAGTTAAAAACAGCGGATAAAGTTGTGTGGATCTTCTTTATATGTGATGCCGCCATTTTACTTTCAATCAATTTGTCTTGAAATTTAACAATGTCACGCTGCTTAATATTTCGTATTTCTTTACGTTTAAAATGAGGTATCAAATGTACATCTATAATGCTGCTTATTTTAATGTAAGACGATTCTTTACGCCGTTTTTTGTACCAACTTAGATATTCTTTTGCAATAAATTCAAATGTTACTACTTCCTCTGCAAAACCCTCAGTTTCTAATTTCGCTTCTGCAAGTAATGCAACTTTTTCTGTTTTAAAACCTCTACGTTTTACTTGTTTTTTGGAACCGTCAGGCTGTTCAATTCTTGTGATAAAATACCATGTTCCTCTGGTTTCATCTTTGTATACCGTCACACTAAATTCTCCTTCCAATAATGAATTCCGTATAATCCCGAATTTAACTATCACCACCTTTGATGGGAATGTTTGTTCTGTTTATAGTTAAAATTTTTTACCATCTATGCTTTTTAAAGATAATAGTTCGAGTGGAACACCTTTTTCTTTAATTGCATCATAGATGGTAAAACATGAATAATCATCTTGCTCAAAAAATAGTTCGTCAGGTAATAACAATTCAACTGCAAATGTATTAGCTTCTATTTCTAATTTATCTGTAGAAAAAAGAGTATGTTTTTTCAAAAAAGAAGTATTAACGTCTGAATGTTGGACAGCATGTCCTAATTCATGGCCACAAATAAAGAACTGAGATTCTCGATCTGCATCTTGGTTAATATGAATTATAGGTATTCTGAAATGTTTGCTGTAATATCCTAATGCGTTACCCAGTGGTTCAAATACAATTATTATTCCCATGTTTTTTGCTATTTTGAAAGGATCATTTGTACCGTGCTTTTTAACTAACTGATTAACAATTGACTTTATTGACATAGCATCCAACACTCCCATTAATCTCTATATTTTTTAGGAGTGAATTTCTGTTTTGCTACTCGTTTAGCAAGTCTTAATGAATTTTCTAAACTTGATATTAATAATTCTCTATCTTCTAATTCTTCCTCGCTTAATTCATCAAGAGTCCTACCGTCAAATGCTGCATGTCCACTTTTAGAGAAACCGTCAATCATTTTTTGAAGTTCTTCTTGTATAGATTGTTCATCTTTTTCAGTTAACTCTGGATTAAAAGAGTAAACCTTTTCATCACTAATTCCTAACAAATAATCAGACGATACTTTAAAATAATCCGCTATAATTCTTACATACTCCATTTTAGGATCTGTGCCGTTCTCGTATCGTGACAGCATACTTTTACTAATATTTGTATCGTATATACTATTAAGTTTATTCGCTAAATCCTCAAGACTTTGTTTTCCCCTTAACTCTTTAAGCCTTTCTCCAAACACGTTCATCCTTTGTTCTCTCCTTCGAATGTTCCTCGTATGGGAATAGTTTATATTATATGTTCCTTTATTGCAACAATTTATCAATAAATAATTCCGATTTAGGAACTGTTTATGTTGACACATCAAAAAATATGAATTATATTTGATTTGTTCCTAAAACGGAACGGAAGGTGGTGACTAAAGGGTGGATACAAGAAATAGACAACCTTACAAAAAAATAAAAGCATTTTTAGTTGAGCATGAAATTAAGCATAAGGATGTAGCAAATCTATTAGAAATGAAGCCAAATACTATTTCTAAGAAGCTTAATGGGTTTGGTGGGGATTTCACCTTAGAAGAAGCAAAATTAATGCATGTGGAACTTGGCGTACCAATCGCCTATTTTTTTGAACCATCTGTTCCTAAAAAGGAACGGAAGCTTATTTCATAAGGGGATGAGGTGCATTAAATGCATTACAAACTATATGTATCTCGAAAAGAAAACAGGTTGAAACAAAAAGATGTAGCTAGAAAATTAGACATCCACAGTGTTACTTATAGTCGGAAAGAAACCGGTGAAAAAGAATTTACATTGTCAGAAGCATTTAGGTTAGCTGAAATGTTTGACACCACTGTGGATGAGCTGTTTGGAGGTGAAACCAAATGAACATTAAACCTGTTCCGGTTGATTTGGTTGGTGAAACATTAAAGAGTTTTGCGCCACTGTATATTTTGAACACAATTGCTAGTGAATTACCAGTATCAGTTTAACAGATATTAATCAGCGTATTGGCGTCTGGCTAGCAAGTGGTGGAAAAGAAACAGATCCATACATTAAGCAACAAGTTGCTTATGCTCAGAAAGTTTACCAAGCATTGAAAGGTGGTGAGATAGGATGAAACTTCAACCGGCAAGTGAAATGAAAAAAGTTACTGAAAGTAATTTTGACAAATTAAAAGCTGACGCATTGGAAAGTGATGATTTCAAAAATCTTATTAAAGGTATTGAAAGTAAGGCTGAAAAAGGTCTTTGTGAGTACACATATTATCACAATACTAACAAACAAATTGTTACCACCTTCCAACAGGCATTACAACAGAATGGCTATACAGCTGCAAAACATTTATCAGGTCTTGGTCTAAATATCAGATGGTAGGAGGAAATCAAATGAAATCAACAGGTATTGTACGTAAGGTAGACGATTTAGGGCGTGTGGTGATTCCAATCGAACTACGCCGCACATTAGGGATTGGTGAAAAGGATGCTTTAGAAATCTTTATCGATGGGGATCGAATCATTCTCAAAAAATACATGGCTAATATGACATGTGCCGTTACTGGTGAAGTCTCAGATAATAATATCAGTTTACTAGGTGGCAAATTAATTTTAAGTCCGGAAGGTGCGAAAAAGTTGATTGCTGAAATTGAGCAATCCAAGTAGGGGAGGAAAAGGTAAGTGGAGATCAAATTCAATCAATTAATCTTGCAGAATTTTAAAAGCCACAAGGATCTTGTAGTTAAGTTTGGCGACATGACTAAGATCCTCGCGGATAATGCAAAAGGTAAAAGCTCCATAGGTGAAGCAATTACATTCTTATTATACGGTACTGACTTGGTGGGGAGCAAACTAGATCCTACACCAATAACATATCAGGCTGACAACACACTCGTAACCCTACATTTAAGTGTTGAAGATGGAGAACTGCTTTTAGGCCGTGAAATTGTGAAAGGGCGTAATAAGTTTTATGTAAATGAGGTACCTTCCAAAGCCACTGAATTTAATGAGGTTGTAGAGAAGCTATTTGATAAGGATTTATTCTTATCGCTGTTTAATCCGAATTACTTCTTCACGTTATATTGGGAAAAGCAGCGTCAAATGATTTTAAAATATACGACTACACCTGCAAATAAAGAAGTACTAAAAGAGCTACCTAAGCCACAATCGGACAAGTTGGCCACACTAGTTAAAAAGCATTCTTTAGAGGATTTAGATAAAATCCATCGATCCAATAAAACTAAGTTGGACAAACAATATATAGCCGCTCAGAGCCGCGCCAAGACGTTAAGAGAGCAGTTAGAACAAAATGCTCCAACAGTTCCATTAGATTCGTTAAATGTGGAACTGAAACAGCTAGTTAAAGAACGAAACGCTATAGAAGAAGTGACAGATAAAGCACAGGATATAAATGGCCGAATTAACAGGCTTCATAGCAAAATTCATCTTTTGACAACAGAGCGTGATCATATAAAAGAAACCTTTAATCAGCTCAAAAGTGAATCAATACAAGATACTTGCCGTGTTTGTCACCAAACGTTACAAGACGAAGCTATCAATGCTGTAGAGGCTGAAAAAGAGCAACGTATTCAACAAGTAAAGTTGAAATTCCAAGAAGTTGTAGATGAACGAAAAGCGTTGGAGGAAGAACTTAAAACACTTGAATACGTGGACGTATCTGAGCAAATGGAAAAAGCACGTTTACTTCAAGAAAAGATTAATCCAATAGAATATGAGATCTCTAAGCATAGGGAGTATAAGTACTTAGAGGAACAGGTTATTGCTGCAGAAGCGAATGAGAAAGAAACGCTTGAATCACTTAATGAATCAATCTTTATCCTAGATGCTATCAAGGATTTCAAGGCAAAAGAGGCAGAATTACAAGTTAAGAAGGTTCAAGTCTTGTTTAAAAATTTATCAATAAAACTGTTCGAAGAAGTGAAAACAACAGGTGAGAATAAACCGACTTTCATTGTTCAAATGGATGGCAAAGACTATATGAAGCTTTCATTTAGTGAACAAACAAGAGTAGGGCTTGAAATTCGTGATGTGTTGTCAGAGCAAAGTGATCTTATCGTACCTTGCTTTGTAGATAACGCAGAAACCATTACTAAGTTCAAGGAACCGAATGGGCAACTAATAATAAGCCGCGTTGTTGCTGGACAAGACCTAACAATTGAAAGTGAGGATAAATAAATGAGTGTAAATCAAGTGGAAAAACGAATTTATAATGGCTGGGCATTTACAGCTAATGAAAGAGAGAAGGGAAAAATAAACCGTGAAATCCATGATGAACTAATGAAAAAGTACAAGATTTACAGACATGATCTTAGGTTTACTCCTGATGTTGATTTGGAAAAGTATGATGTTGTCATTGGTAGAGAGCCAGGTTATGCACACTCTAAGTACAATGTCATTAAAAATGGCCCTAATCTTACTACAGATGAATTGCTATTAATTTGTGATGGCGGAAATTTATGTTTTGGTGGCAGCAAAATAACAAGTAATCAATTGCGAGTAAGTGAAGATTGATTAAAGGGAGGTCATTTGAATGAATGTTAAAGAAATCACTGTTGGTTACACATATACCAAAAATCTAGGAAACTTTGAAAATGTGAAAGTAGATGCAGCTGTAACAATTTCGGTAGAGCCTGGACAAAATGAGGATGAACTCTACAGCAAAGCATATGAAAGTATGAAGAAACAGGTCAAAAATGGCCTAAATAAATTTACGGAGGCACGTTAATTATGAACAGAAACCTACCAACTTTAACACCTGAAATTACAGAAGCTTTTCAACCTGCAGTATTAGAGGTTATTCGAAACTCAATTGCCCCAACAGCCAATGATCAAGAATTTCTATTATTCGCTCACAAGGCGGCATCATATGGCTTAGATCCATTCAAAAATGAAATTTTCTTTATTAAATATGGTAGCCAAGCACGTATTCAATTTGCAGCTGAGGCTTATCTTTCAAAAGCGCGAGAACAGGAGGGTTTTATACCACCTGATACACAAATGGTGCATGAGAACGATGAATTTAAAATCGCTATGAATAAAGAAACAAAGCAAATGGAAGTGATTCAACACGAAATCGGCTTCCCGCGCGGAAAGATTATTGGAGCCTATTCAGTTGCTTATCGTGAAGGCTATCCGCCTGTCACGGTCATTATGGACATCGATGAAGTATCTCATATGTTCACTGGTCAAAACAAAGATAACTGGAATAAATGGACGAGTGATATGTTTGGCAAACATGTTCAGCAGCGTGCATTGAAAAAGCAATACGGATTGTCATTTGAAGATGTAACGATAACACAAAATGATGGACCTCAACCTGTTACGCAACCACGTAAAGATATTACACCTAATCAGGAGCAGTTAGAGCCGCCAGTTGAACAGCCTGTACTAACTCGCGCTGACGAGTTACGCAAGGAAATTAACACAAGGTTAAAGAAGCTTGGCATTACAACGAAAAAGGCTGTACAAGAATACCTGGATAAAAACGCTCCAAATATTGATCCTGCAACAGCAACAGAGGCTGAAATGGTTGGATTGATTGAATTGCTAGATATGAATATTGAAATGCTAGCTTCACAACAAAGTAGTGATGATTTACTAGAGTAAAAACTATGAAACTACCACAAACAATAGTTTATGAGAGAAATAAGGATTGTAAGCTGTGTGGGAAAGAAATGAATGAAAATGAATACAACTTGTACCGTGGGCTAGAAATATGCTCACGGTGCCATAAGGAGTTGGAGGGGAAGAAATGACTCAAATTTATAGGGAGCATCTTGATTTTATGGAAGAAGCCAAAGAAGCTTTTGAAAAGAACGAACGCCTTGAAACTTACAGAAATGCGGACGATACGCTCATAGCTTTACGTTATGGATTGGATAGAGATTGTATCGATGTTTATAAATTAGGTGAAGGTATTGGTTTTTTTGCAAACATTATGCGAAAAGCTCCGCCTCTATATGTTGGTGACTCACATGAAAGTTGACATATTAGCAAGTGGTTCAAGTGGCAACTGTATAGCTTTAACAACTAATGAAACTACCATTCTAATCGATGCAGGCATTGCTAAAACAAAGATAGAGAAACGGCTATTGGAAGTAGGTATAACGCCAAATAGCGTTAAAGCAATCTTTGTTACACATGCACATAGCGATCATATTAAAGGGCTGCCATTGGCCAATAAATATAAAATTCCTGTTTATGCTGGCGAGCGTGAATGGAAAAACATCACTACCGTTGAAGATGAATTAATTAGGCCGATTGGTGTTGGTGGTATTTTTGGTTGTGGCCACTTAATAGTAAGTCATTTTAATGTTCATCACGATGCAATCGATCCGAAGGGATACGTTGTATGGACTTTAGATAATTTTAAAGTATCTATTTGTTTAGACACTGGCAAGGTGGATAAAGAAATGCTACAGCACATGCAAGGTTCAGATATTTATATTATTGAAGCCAACCACGAACCACGAATGGTTGAAGCGTCTGATTATCCTAACAGCGTTAAGGCGAGGATATTGAGTCACGTTGGCCACTTATCAAATGAACAAACGGCAACAGCCCTTAAAGAGCTTGTAAGAGGTAAAGGCGAGCGAATATATCTTACACATTTAAGTAGCAAGAACAACCTTCCTACGCTTGCAGAAATGACCGTTAAAAGAGAGTTATTGAAAAAAGGATACCAAGCAGGCAGACACTACGAATTGGAGGTCATTTAATGCATCCTTATGAGGTAATTTTAACTGCTTTGTTGAAATTACAATTGGAAAACATAGAGCTAAAAAAGCAGCTAGCGTCCATTAAATCTAAAAATGTTACTGGATCAGTTGCGGATCGCATAGATGAATGGTTAAACAGACCATACACAGGTAGTAGTCGAAAAGATATTGAGGAATTTTCAGAGGAACTCATAGAATACATGAGCATCCAATTGAAAGCATGAATAGGGTGAGTAATCATGGCAAGTCCACAACTCAAAAATGGGCATACACGGATTGCCAATGAAATCTTCGATCATGTCATGAAGACCAATCTCAATGGCACACAATTCCGTTTGGTTTTGGCCATTTGGAGGTACACATATGGTTTTCAGAGAAAAACCAATGAAATGTCCATAAGCTTTTTAGCAAAAGTAGTCAATGTTAATAGAACACAGTTAAATAGAGAATTAGTAACGCTGATTGATAGAAACATAATCTCAGTTATTGGGATTGGTTCAAAAGGAGCGAGAATCATGGGATTTAATAAAAATTATAAAGAGTGGGATGAACAGCTGCCGTCTAATGAAGTAGATCCTGAAATCCCTGATAAACCTAAACAAGTAAAAAAATTAAAATACGATGAAGAAAATACTTATTACAAAATGGCAGTCTACTTTCATGAAAAAGTCGCTGCAGTTGCAAATGAGGCAGGAATATCTCATTTAATTAAAAAATCCAACATGCAAACTTGGGCTGATGATATGCGAAAGCTAATTGAAATAGATCAAGTGGATAAGCACTTGGCCAAACAAGTTATGGATTGGGTAACACAGGATTCATTTTGGCGTACCAATGTTTTATCGGCTAAAAAACTTCGGGATAAATTTATGGAATTAGCTATAAAAATGAATGCTGAAAAGAAACCTGTTCAACCAAAACAAAAACCACAATACGATCCTAGAGACAAAGAAATAGAGTTCCAACGCTGGATACAAGACGGGAATGATCCAAATGACTTTGATTGGAGCAACTGAATATGAACTTGAAGCCGAGCAATCGGTGTTAGGTGCAATATTTCTTGAACCAAGTGTGATTGATGACATTGTTTTTCTTGAAGAAAGAGATTTCATTAGTCCACGGCATCAACAAATATATAGAGTAATGAAATGGTTAGATAATAAGAATCAACCTATAGATATTACAACAGTTACTGAGCTGTACATGCAGCACAACAAGATGGACGAAGTGAGCATTTCTTACTTAACTGAATTAGCCGTTTCGTGTCCAACTGCATCAAATGTTGTTCATTACGCAAATATTGTTCGTTCAAGAGCAATTCGAAGACGTGGAACAGACGTAGGGCAAAAAATTATGAATCTCGTACATGAGGATTTTGAAACGGATGATGATTATTTTGCTGAAATCGAAAGACTAGCCTCAGAAGTAAGGCCCGAAGATGATGGGAAAATGCAAAGTTTGAAAGATACACGGCAAGGCTATTTTGAACATCTTTTAAAACGAGCTGAATTTATTCCTACTGGATTTAAACTATATGACAAATGGGCGCACGGTCTTTGGAGAGGTTGGTTGTTTGTAAGTGCTGGGCGTCCTAGTGTTGGTAAAACAGCTATGCTACTTCAAAGAATTATGGGAGTTGCCAAAAGTGGGCCAGTAATTGTTTTTAGTCAGGAAATGGACAAGTTTCAATTGTATGATCGTTTGATAGCAAATTCAACAGGTATTGCCTATGGTCGTATAAAAAACAAAGAGCTTAAAGTAGAAGAATTGGGAGTAATTGAACATGCGTATAAAGAACTGGAGAAATTGCCGATTTTCGTTCAAGATTCGAGTGGTGTCACAATTGAAGAAGTGAGGGCAACAGCAAGACGATTTAAAAAACGCTATGGACAACTAGCTATGATCGCTGTTGATTACTTGCAAATTATGAACATTCCTCAACGTAAAAACGAGACCAGGGCGCAAGCAATCGGAAATGTAACTACCACAGCCAAACAGGTAGCGCGTGATATGAATTGTTGTTTTATGATGTTATCGCAAATGACCAGGGAAAGCGACAATGTTAAAAAGCCACAGCTATCACATTTAAAAGAATCATCATCCATTGAGCAAGATGCAGATGTTGTTGAGTTTTTATGGCATGATCCAGCTGACAAAATGCAACAGGGGAAAGTCATTCAACAGTTTTTTGCTAAAGGACGAGACATAGGCATGAATGAGTTTAAATTGCTATTTATGGGTTGGAAACAGAAGTTTGTTGAACTAGATAAGCAGTAGATAGATTTTGCTCAGAAGGAAGGTAGGAAGCATTGAATACAGCAAAAGTTTTGTTTCAAATTCTATGTATTATGTATTGGATTGTCTTAGGATTATTAGTCCTTTTTAATATCTATACACCTTCAAGATACATTCTAGCAGCAGCTTTTATTATGTCAGGTATATTAATGGCCATATTAGTATTCGCTAGTGTCCCAATAACAAAGGTGTATATCCACAATCATTGAGGTTTATTAGGAGGATCAAAATTGGGAGGATCATTTCCTAAGTTATCATATAAAAATTTGCAAACGATTAAACATGCGCTACAGCAATATTTAAAGCGTGAAGGTATCACTGAAAATGATAAAAAGAGCGAACAAGCATTGTTAGCAAAAATTAAAGATGAAATCGAATTAATGCGTGAACGTTACCGTTTTTGATAAAAATTGATCGTGTAGTAAAGGGGAGGGTTATTTATGAAATTCAACAGAGGAAATTTAGTATATGGAAATCGCATTGAACAACCTTCACAAGAGTTGATTAAAAATACATTAGGTTTACACAATGCGTCACTGGAAGACGCTTTAAAATATGGTGGTGATTTAACAAGAGCTGCTATTGGTGCAATGAATCTAACTTTTACAAAAAAATATATTGTTGTTGATACAAAAATTCATATGCTCACGCCTGGTATGTGTCCGGCTATTCCAGGTTGGCACACAGATGGAGTACCTAGAGGGAACGCGCTAGATCCAACGGTGAAGCAAGCTCCTAACATTCATGCTCAAGAGGAAATGGACAGCCCTATATTTCATTTACTTGTAACAGGTGAATCTTGTTTAACCCAATTTATTAAAGAACGAAATTTTGATTTACGAGTACCAAAAGAGCCTAGCACTCTTTTGTATAAAACTATTTCGCATCAAATGAATGAAAAAATCGCAAATAAAGAGTTAACAACTTTTGAAGCACCTAGTTGTACAGCGGTTAAGTGGGATTGGTGGGAAATGCATACTGGCGTTCCAGCAAAAAGTCATGAATGGAGATTTTTAATTCGAGTAACAGAAACAGATATTCAACAACCTAAAACAGATTTACGAGATATTATCCGAACGCAACAACAGGGATATATGCCAATGGAATTCGGGTGGTAGTAGGTATTGTACACTTTGAGAATTTGAGCAAAAGAAAGGGGACGAGAAAATGGACTCAGTAGAAATATTATTAAACAAAACACTTATATCAATTGAGCAGGTCGGCAATGATGAACTTTATTTCCTAACAACCGAAGGAGATAAATTCAAGATGTATCATGAACAAGATTGTTGCGAAAGTGTTTGGTTAGAAGAAACTGTCGGGGATTTAGAAGATTTAATAGGCAATCCATTATTGATGGCTGAGGAGATAATAGAAAGTCCGCCAGAAAGCGAAAATTACGAAAGTGCCACTTGGACATTCTATAAATTCGCTACTATTAAAGGTTATGTGACTTTACGTTGGGTTGGTGAATCGAACGGTTATTATTCTGAATCTGTAGATTTTCGCAAAGTCAATTAATAATAGATTTGGAGGAACATTATGAGATTCATCGGTTTAGACCCATCAACTAAAACAGGATTTGTTGCAATTGATGAAAGTGGCCAGGTACTAAGAGCCAAAGAATTAACTGGCATAGGTGATAAAGATCCTTTTCGAATGATTACCCTTATTGACGAAGTTATGGCCCATATGCAAAAAGGCGACTTCATTACTGTTGAAGGATTTGGATTTGCAACACAGCAAGGTATACAACTTGGCGGGATTGGTTGGGGTATGCGAATGTCTCTAACTAGACGAGGGTTTAAATACTATGAAGTTGCTCCTAATGCTGTAAAGAAATTCGTAAATGTAACAGGCTTCACGGGTGAAGTTGGGAACAAAAAACGTCTTACTGGTGTAGAAAAAAAGAAAGTCGTTATGAAAGCAGTAAAAGATCATTATGGCTTTTCACATAAAAGTGACAACGTTGTTGATGCATATATTTTAGCTCAAATTGCAAGAATCATGTACCAGTTTAATAGACCTGATTTTATTGGTTGTCCTGTCTATCAAGCAGAAGTAGTTAAATCGATATTAGGAAATAAAACAATTGAAATGGAGAGTGTGAAAAATGGCTAAAGTTGAATTAGACGTTTTATTTAAAAAGATACAAAAGGATGATAAAAAAGAAATTTTAGAGTTTCATATCCTGGGTGATGATGTTAAATATAAATCTGAATTAATTGGCATGGTAGGCAGCATTGTAATAATTGAAATTGGTGATGTTAAGCTTTCTGCAGAGTTTAAATCAATTCAACGTGACAGCAAGAAAGTTGTACTCAAATTTGAAGCTAAAGGTGATAGTGAAGAAAAAACTATTAAACTATATCCAAAGGCAGGCTTTAACATTAAATTATTGCTTGAGCAAAGCCAAATGAGCATTGAGGATATAGACGATGAAGAAGGTCATCACGAAGGACTCGAATATAAAGTGAATGGTGATGGAACTACAGAGGTAGTAGAGCAAATGAACATAGATGATGTAGCTCAAAAAGAAAATGAGGATGATCTACTAGATTAATACAAGTTGCCCTAGTTAATTCTAGGGCATTCCTTTTGAACAGAAGGAGGAACGACTTTGCATTTTGAATTACCTGAATTAGATAGAAAAGCAACACAAGCAGCTGTTGAGCATGAATTAGAAAAATACCGTATTTTTAAGCATTTAACATTTGAGGAAAAAGAAGCAGCTACCACATCACAGCTTAATGACATTGGTGGAGGAAAGGGTAATTTAACGAGTGACCAAACAGGCTCAGTAGCCATTTACAACGTTGATGAACAAAGCGCTAGGCGAAGATATTGTGAGCGTGTAGAACGTGCTGTAAAGAGATTGCCACCAATGGAAAGATTCTTGATTGAAACAAGATATATGGCTGATGATGCTGAATACTTAACAGATATGAAAGTCTATTGTTTTAAGTTTCAACCGCCTATTTCTGCAACTACTTATGACAAAATACGTTGGAAAGCTTTCTACAAACTGGCATTGGATTTAAACATTGCTCGCACTATGTAGAAAAAAAGTAGAAAAAAAGTAGAAAAATAATAGAAAAATAAAATGAAAATATTAGCAATTAAAAATGAAGCATTTGGTTTTATACATGTTAAATTAATATCATCGGGAATTGATTAAGGGAAACCTTAGTTGATTCCTTTTTCATTGTCATGACATTGACTGTACGCTAATTAGCATACACCTTCACTATACGCTAATTAGCATACAGTAGTGTCGCTAATTAGCATACAGTACTATACGCTAATTAGCGTACACTTAAACGAGTTTCTTCTATATATGCAAAATGCCTAAAGAAAACAATAAAGAAAACAATAAAGAAAACTAACTAGCAAATGCATTTTGCTAGGGTAAATCTCAATTTATTTAAAGGAAACTAATAGAGTTATCACAAGCCATGAAAATCCTCCTTTCAGCATGAGATCGTCAAATAGTACGGTCTTTTGTTTATCTTCCAAATAGTTTACAATTGAATAAAACTATTGTTTAGAGGGCCATAATGGAAAAAAGATCTGAAAAATTTAAAGAATCCTACGCAAAAAAATTTGGGAGATATTATTTTTTAATTGGAATATCAATTGCATTTTCAATAATATCTTCTAAATGGGTAATAACACATAACGATGTTTTATCTAATATTTTTGAAATCTATACACCAATTGAAATGATATTATTAATTTTGGGTTTAATACTCTTTATTGAAGGAATCTACTTTTATAGTAAACCCGAAATTATTTACAAAACAAAAAATCTTATTATATTTTTCCCATATATAATTACATATGCATTTATTTGGTGGTTTTACGATTTTAGCAATAATAATAGGCTTCTAGAAGAATTAAGTAGTTTTTATTTAATAACTTACTTGTTTTTAATATGGATCTCAATTTTTTATGAGATTATTAAGCTCTGCAAAGCAATAAAAAATATCATAAAAAACAGCTCAAATGATAGTAAAGACAGATTGTCTATAGTAATTACTATTATTGCAACTATTATTTCGGCAATTGCATTATTCAAATAAATAAGCACGTTCGCTTGTACGTGTGTTTCTAAAAACAAGCATGAGAGGCTACTAAGTTGGTAGTCTCTTTGTATTATTGGTATCCATCTACAATATGATTAATGTAGAAGGAGTGATTACTAATGAAAAAGTTATCCATAACTTATTGTGAAGCAAATGGTAAATGTCATCTTAAAACGTTTACTAACACGATACCTGTATTGCCTAATGTAGGAGATAAAGTAGGGTTGGAAAATTCATTTTACAAAGTAGAGAGACGGGACTTTGTATATGTAGAAGAACTTAATACTGTTGAAGTATATATTTTCTTGAATTAATGCATTAGGTCTCATCAAACGAGGTGTGGCTTTTTATAAATGTCAGTATTCATTTGAATTTCTCCGTGATAAGATATTCCTAGTAAAATCTGGAGGAAACGAAATGAGGAGAATATTAGAAGCTATACTTTGTATATTTGTAGGAATATTTCTATTTGGAATAATGGCCATCACTTTTCAGGTAATTGGAGAAGATAGTTCCAATAAAGCTTCAATTATTGGAGGTATCTTAAGTATGATTGGTGGAGCCATAGGGGCTTTGGGTGCTTATATTGTTGCTACTTATCAAATGAATAAACAAATAGAACATGAAAAGAAAAAAGAAGAAATACAAAGAAAAGAAAACATTGAACAAACTTTAAAAGTATTAGAACGATTAAACCTCGAAGTTATAAGTTTCACAGAATATTTTATTAAAGAGTTCGCTAAACCATATAATAGAGAAAGGATTGTTAAATTAAAAATTAGTGAAAGCGATCTTCTTTGGATAGTAAATAATATTAATAATATTAACTACGAAATTCTCAAGGAAGATTAAAGTGTGGACTATTTATTATTTAGCAGAAGTGTCTATAATCTGTATATTGATATTACAGGGTTTCAGCATATTCCTGATTCATTGAAACCGGATAATTTACTACGATTAAGCAATTTAACGCAAGAGAGAAATAATAAGTTTAAAGCCTTTGATGAATATATAAAAAAACAGATTAAAGAAATAGGGAAACAAATAGAAGATTTAAAATAAATTCTTAGTCATGTCATTACGACATGGCTTTTTATTATGTTTTTAACTATGAATTGTGGAGGGATGAACAATGAAAGAATACATTGATAAGTTCAAGGAGTTAAAAGAAGGTGCTAGGGCATTAGGTGCAACAACAAGTAAAAGCTCAACGCGTGTTGCCAATGCTTTAAAGAAGATTGCTAAACGAACTGAAGAAGGATGAAAACAAAAAAGTTGAAGGAAAAGAATAGGTTCTTCTAGGACTTTTATTGCATGCGGGGCTTGCGAGCCCCAAAAGTGGTCTATTTTTATTCAAAAAATTTCACTTTCGCTTTCGCTTGTGGGAGCTAAAAGTTACAACTTTGAAAAAAATCTTTCATCTAATGCTTAGAGAATTGAAGTAAGGATAAATGTAAAAAAAGCGAAAGTGAGGTGTGAGATATGACAAAATCTAAAGCGAAAGTAGAAGACCTTGCTACTTTGGAAATTGGAACAAGCGAATTTGCAAAATTGGTAGGGAAAACGCCGCAATGGATTCGTCAGTTAACACGTGATGGTGTACTCACACAATGCGGCCGTGGAAAATATAATATGGCAGAAAATATACTTGCTTATATTGAGTATGCTTCAGGTGGTAAAGAGGAAGATGGGAAACTACGTCATGTTGATGTTAAAACTGAGCATGAAATTTTAAAGAAAGAAAAAACAGAATTACAAGTACGGCAATTACGAGGACAATTACACGCGGCAGAGGATGTCCGCCTGGTAATGGGTGATATGATTTTAAGCGCTAAATCGAAATTATTGTCATTGCCAACACGGATTAGCCCACAGTTGGATGGTGAATCAGCTAAAACGATTGAACAAACTTTAAATCAAGAAATCGCAGATGCCTTGAGCGTTTTAGTAGATTATTCGCCAAAACTTTTCAAAAAAGAAAGTAGCGAATAAGTTGGTTGCGGAAAAAACGATCGATTTATTTAAAGATTTAGCGCAACTGTGGTCTCCACGTCCGAATTTAACAGTTTCAGAGTGGGCTGATAATTATCGTATTTTAACTTCTGATACATCTGCTGAGCCAGGTCCATGGCGTACAAGTCGTGCACCATATATGCGAGAAATCATGGACTGTATTACAGATTCAAACATTGAAGAAGTAGCAATTATGGCATCGGCTCAGGTTGGTAAAACAGAGTTTATGTTGAATATGGTTGGTTATCATATTGATTATGATCCATGTCCAATTATGTTCATGCTGCCAAACAAAAAATTAATTAGATATTTCTCAACAACAAGGCTCTCCACAATGATTGAAGCGAGCGAAGCATTACGAGATAAAGTAGCAAAAAACGCAGGTAACACAATCGACGAAAAAGCCTTTTTGGGTGGTTCAATTGCGATTGTTGGTGCAAATGCAGCTAAATCTTTATCAAGTAGACCAATTCGAATTTTGCTATGTGACGAGGTAGACCGTTATCCAGTATCAGCTGGTAAGGAAGGGGATCCAATCAATTTAGCAAAAATGCGTACAACAACTTTCCCATCTAACCGAAAGCATGTTTATGTATCGACGCCACTTGACAAAGGTACTTCACGTATTGAACAACTTTATGAAGATAGTACGATGGAGCAATGGTCATTGGTTTGTCCGTCTTGTGGCACATTCCAGCCAATTAATTGGGGGCAAATAAAATTCGAATATCACAAAACAGATGATAACGAATTTATTGTTGATGAAGTTAATCATGCATGTAGTGAATGCGGCTGTTTACATAGCGAACGTGAATGGAAGCGTGCTGAAGGTAAATGGATTGCACAAAAGAAACATTCGCGTCGTCGTGGCTTCCATTTGAACCAATTCGCGAGTCCATGGGTAACGTGGGAGAAAATCGTGAGAGATTTTTTAGAAGCGAAACGTGACGGACTGGAAAAGTTGAAAACATGGAAGAACACAGTTTTAGGTGAGTCATGGGAAGAACAAGGAACGACGGTTGATGAAGAAATATTATTTGAACGTCGTGAAAAGTACGATGCCGAAGTGCCTGAGCAAGTTAAAGTACTCACAGCTGCTGTCGACGTCCAAGACGATCGATTTGAAATTGAAGTAGTTGGATGGGGAGCTGGTCGAGAGTCATGGGGGATTGAATATCATGTTTTATATGGAGACTTGAAGCGAGAAGAAACATGGCAGCAGCTTGACTTATGGCTTCAAAAACGTTGGAGCAAAGCAAATGGTAAGCAATTTGGTATTACCTGTACTTGCATCGACTCAGGTGGTCACTTCACACAGGAGGTCTACCGTTTTACGAAAGTTAGGGAAGCACGGCGAATTTATGCTGTTAAGGGTGCCAGCGCGGTCAAAGGCGAATACATTCCACTTTTAGCAGGTACATCAAGACCAAAACCGTTGAAAACACTACTTGTTCGTCTCGGTGTTAATGATGGGAAGGCTCGTGTTTTGTCCAGTCTTCAGGTAGATGAACCTGGTCCAAACTATTGTCATTTTCCAAAAGGACAAGGCTATGAACTAAACTTTTTTCTTGGTTTAACAGCTGAGAAGCTGGAAACACGTCATGAAAAAGGGAGACCTTATCATATATGGGTCAAGAAACGAGCTCGGAACGAACCATTTGATTTACGTGTCTATAATACAGCAGCAATCGAAATAGTAAATCCGAACTTTGAAAAAGAATACGCTGGTACTTATGGTGTTAAGAAAAAAAGAAAAAGAGTAAGGGAGGTAAATTATTAATGGCTATTACATTAGAGGAAGCTCAAGAAAATCTAAGGATATGGTTAGAGGCTGAGCGTGCTATTGCAAATGCACAAAGTTATACAATAAGTAATCGAAGTTTAACAAAAGCCAATTTATCTGAAGTCGCTAAACGAATTTCCTATTGGGAAAATAAAGTTTCTGAGCTTGAAATGACTCAAAAGGGAAAAAGAATGCGCAGAACAAAACAATTTATTCCACGTGATTGTTAAAAAGGTAGGTGAGAATAATGAATAGTTTTAAACAAGGTGTAAAAAAAGTTAAAAACTTTATAAGTGGCAAAAGAGAGAACGCTACAGAGAACGCTACTTTAAAAAATGAACCTGTAAATTCTACTGGCTATGGCAATCATGCTGCAAGTAGTACAAAACGTTCTGTCGTTGGTTGGATTAGTTCTTTAAGTGATCCAATTGACGATATAGAGCGCAATGTCGAAACGATGCGTGAACGTTCCAGAGATTTGTATATGGGTGCACCTATCGCTAGTGGATCATTAAAATCAATAGTAACCAACGTCGTCGGTTATGAGCTGAAATTAAATGCTCAAATTGACGGCGATTTTTTAGGCCTTTCACAAGAAGAAGCCGAAGCTATTGAGGATAAAATTGAGCGCGAATTTGAATATTGGGCTGATTCTAAAAATTGTGATGCAAATCGCATGTGTGACTTCGGTCAATTGCAACAATTGGCACTTTTATCAACTTTAGCTTCTGGGGACTGTTTTGCCATTCTACCTTATAAAAAACGAGTTGGTTCACTGTATGAACTTACAGTGAAATTAATTGAAGCTGATAGAATTTGTAATCCAGTGATCAATACATTTTATGAAGAACGGTTGATAAACGGCGTAGAGATAGATTCAACAGGCGAAGTTATTGCCTATCATATTGCAGATAAACATCCAAACAGCTCTTTGACTGGTCAAAATGATTGGAAGCGAATTGAAAAGTATGGAAAGCTCTCTGGACGTTTAAATGTTATTCATTTATTAGATATTGAACGTCCAGAACAACGTCGTGGAATACCGATTTTAGCACCTGTTATCGAAGGCTTAAAACAAATTGATCGATATACTGATGCTGAATTAATGGCAGCGGTAATAAGTGGTATGTATTCAGTATTTATTACAACAGAAGCTTCACAGCAAGGCGAGTTTGGTGGAGGTTTTGGAGAAGCGGATGACGACGAGGAAGATAATTCAAAAATAAATATCGGAAATGGCTCTGTCACATTTCTTCGTGAAGGAGAAAAAATTCAAGAATCGAACCCTGGTAGACCAAATCCAAATTTTGATGCTTTTACAACTGCTATTTTTCGTCAAATAGGGGTTGCTTTAGAGATACCTTATGAAGTATTAATGAAACATTTTACTTCTTCTTATTCAGCGTCTAGAGGTGCATTACTTGAAGCCTGGAAAATGTTTAAAAAGCGTCGAATATGGTTAGCTAAAAACTTTTGCCAGCCTATTTATGAAGAGTTTCTTGCGGAAGCAGTTTTAAAAGGACGTATACATGCACCAGGCTTTTTTGATGATCCTTTAATTCGAAAAGCATATTGTAGTGCAGAATGGAATGGACCAACACAAGGTCAATTAGATCCTAAAAAAGAAGTAGAAGCGGCAATTTTACGAATTGAATCGGATTTGAGCACTCGTACTCGAGAAGCACAAGAATTAACAGGAACTGATTTCTTCCGTAATCATGAATTAAGAAAACGTGAGGAACAGTTGCGAAACGAAGCAGGTTTTAATGCACCTGTAAATATAAATATTCAATCTGATAAATCAGATGAAGGAGGTGAGAAAGAATAATGAGAGTGGAAATTAAAGGACCTGTTATTAACGATGGTGATCAATGGATCTACGATTATTTTTGTATTCCAGCTGTGAGCCCTGGGAAGGTATTAAACTCTATCGACCAGGCTATTAAAAACAACCATAAAGAGTTACAAGTTGTGATAAATAGTGGAGGCGGTTCTGTTTTTAGTGCTTCTGAAATTTATACAGCACTAAAATCTTTTGGAGGTACAGTTAATGTCGAAATTGTCGGGGTTGCTGCAAGTGCTGCATCTGTAATTGCAATGGCAGGAACGAGTGTTGTCATGTCGCCTACTGCACAAATGATGATCCATAATGCAGCAAATGGTGCGCAGGGTGATTATCAAGTAATGGATGATAATAGTGAGTTCTTGAAAAATGTAAATGCTTCTATTATCAATTCCTATACTGCAAAAACAGGTAAGTCTAGTGATGAGCTGAAAACTATGATGGATAAAACAACATGGATGACAGCTCAACAAGCTAAAGAGCATGGTTTTATCGATGCAATTATGTTTGAAAAAGAAGTCGGTGCGGTTGCTGATTTAGGCATTAACAGCGTAATACCTCAAGAAGTCATTGATAAAGTAAGGCAACAAATGGCAAAAGACCCTGCAGCGAATGTTGTAAATCAAGCTAACAATTTAATAAATGAAAATAAAGATAATGGGGGAAATGATGTTATGGACTTACAGACGTTACAAAATGAACATCCGGAACTATTTGAGCAAGTGAAAAATATGGGGTACGCAGAAGGTGTAAAAGCTGAAAACTCTAGAATCAAAGCAATTGAAGATATTTCAGTGCCAGGGAATGAAGCATTAGTTAACAACGCGAAATATGAAAATCCCATTCCAGCTGCACAATTTGCAATTAATGCTTTAAAGGCTCAAAAAGAACAAGCTCAAAATCAATTAATTAATATGCAAAAAGATGCTGCACCATTAAACGAAATTCCTGGTTCTAATGCGCCGGTTCAATCCGATCCTATGGATGATGTAGAAAAAGAAGCTGAAGCGTTAGCTAATATTTTTGCAAAAGGAGGAAAACAATAATGAAGTTAAATGGACAAGTAGGCACTTATGAGCCAAACAATTTAATCTATGATACTTCATTTCCCATTCAAACAGGAGCAGCTAAATTAAAAGCTGGTCAAGGTCTTTTATTACAAGGAACAATCATTGGTAAAGACAGTGAAGGGGAATATTTAGTAGCTAGTACAACTGCTACAACGCCAATCGTTGCAGATGCCATTTTGACGGATGACGTTGACACAGGTAGTGAGCCTGGTAAGTCTGTTTTTGCTGAAACTTATATTTCAGGATCATTTAATTCAGATGCTTTACTTACAGATGGGACAGATAAAGTATCTGTTCATTATGATGTTTTACGCACTAAAGGAATTTATTTAAAGGCTTCAATTTAAGGAGGAACAAACATGGAACTATATAAAACTCTTACAATATTAAAAGCTATTACCCAAATGCCAAAAGTGCACACATTCTTGCGTGACACTTTTTTTAATTCAGTAGAAACATTCCCAACTGAAGATGTTCTAATCGATTACACAAAGGGTAAACGTAAAATGGCACCTTTTGTTGCACCACGCACGGGTGGTGTAACGATTAAACGAAATGGTTATCGTACTGAAAAATATACTGCTCCACGTATTGCTCCACAAAAATCATTAACGATTGATGATATTACAAAGCGTTTAGCTGGTGAAAGTATAGTTAGTACAAAAACACCTGCCCAACGAGCACGTGAGCTTTTAGCAAATGATTTGATCGAATTAAATGAAATGATTAGCCGTCGTGAGGAGTGGCTTGCAGCTCAAACATTGATTAACGGTAAAGTTATCATGAAGGGTCACACTGGTGAAGGTCCGGATAGTTTTGTGGAACAGGAACTTGATTTTAACTTTACTCAAGGTGTCACTTTATCAGGTACTGACAAGTGGGATAACTACACTGAAAAATCCGAGGGAGAATATGTTTCGAATCCGTACCAAGATATTAAAGAATGGCGTAAAGAAGTAACAAAAAAATCAGGTGTGGCACCTGACACATTAATTCTTGGAGAAAATGCAGAAAAGGCATTTATAAACCATCCAATTATTAAAGAAATGTTTGATAAAAAGAATATGAATTTCGGTAATATTGAACCTAGTATTAAAAGTGATGCTGTAACTTTCATCGGCAAGTTACCAGGGTTAGGTGTCGAAATCTATACTTATGATGATTGGTATTTAGATGATGATGGAAAAGAGCAACCATACATCCCTGTAGATACGGCTATTCTAGCGAAGAAAAATTTTGCTGGCTTTGCATATGGTGCTATTACACAAATGGAAAAGAATGATGAGTTCATGACTTATGAAGGTGAGCGTGTTCCTAAAATCTGGGCGGATCATCAGAATGAGCAAAAAATGGTTCGCCTTGCATCTCGTCCTATTCCGAAGCCAGGAAATGTAGATGCATGGTTAACTTCAAAAGTAGTCTAGGAGGGTTTGTATGAAAGGATACAAAGTATTATCTTCTTTACGTCATAATGGTAAACGATATCATATTGATGATTTTCTCGAAGAATCGGCAATAACAGAAAATGAGAGTGCTAGGCTTTTAAAATTAGGTGTTGTTACTGCAGTTGTAAAAGAGGATGCAACAGTAATTCCAACTGTTAAAGAACCAACTGAAACTAATGTACATGAAGATGAACCTATCGAAAAGACATTGGATCTTAACTTTGAATTAGATGAGTTAAAAGATGGTGCTAAAAAACAAGGTCTAGATTGGAAAGGTAATATTAGCAAGTCAAACGTTATTGCTTTAATTGTGGAAAATGATAAAACGGCATATTTCTTAGATCAGTTAGAGGACTAAGGGAGCGTGGAAATATGAATTTTAAGGAAGCATTAGAAAAAGACCTTTCTAGTGTTTTTTTTAATGCCAATGAATTTGCAGAAGAACATGAATTAGAGGGGAAAGCGTTAGGCTTAGTAGTTGAAGATTCTAGTCTTGAAGAACTGAAAGGCTATGGGAAAGATCAATTAAGTGCTGCACAAGAAGTGTTTTCACATTTCAAAACAATTTTTGTGAGAAGTAGTGATTTTTACGTCCCGAAAGTCGGCAGTATTTTAGTTTTAGACGGGAATGAATATTATGTAGAAGAATCCGCAGAAGATATGGGTATTATTCGTATTGTAATCAGCGCAAATGAAAGCTAGGTGTCTATATGATTGAATTAAAATTGCATCATGTAGAAAGATTAGAAGAATTGTTCTCCAAAACACCAAAAGAGGCACGAACAGTATTCGCTCGGGCCATTAATAGATCGGCTGTGACTGCACGATCAAAGGCAAGTCAAGAAATTAGAGCGAAATATATTATTCGTGCTTCTGATGCAAAAAGTGCTATTAAAATAAATAAAGCAAACGCAAGTAAACTTTCTGCACAAGTTCGTGCAAGTGGACCTGTTACACCATTGATGAAGTTCGATGTAACACCTACAAAACCTAATAATGCAATAGTTCGTGCACGTGTTAAAAAAAGTGGTGGAAGAAAGCCGATTACACATGGATTCATTGCCGGGATGAGTAATTCACACACTAATGTATTTACACGTGTAGGTAAAAGTAGATTGCCGATTAAGGGGCTATACGGACCATCTATAGCACAAATGATGGGTGAAGATACAGTGATTAAAAGTATTGCTACTCATGCCCAAGAAACGCTTGATAAGCGTATGGAGCATGAAATGAATCGATTACTATATGGAGGATAATTAATGGATTCACTAAACATGACAGATGAATTGGTTACTTTTTTAACAGATTCATTAGCAGATATACGTTTACCAACAAAGGATGAAAATATATTAAAAGCACCAACTGTATATGACGGTTATTCACCGCCGAAAAAGAATGTAAGACGTGGTGAAGACGATACAGAACAGGACGATTACCCATTTGTAATTGTCCGTTTTTTATTTGAAAAAGATAACTTAAAAGATGAAAACGTCATGAAATTTAGATTTGTAATAGGTACTTATAGCAAAGATGAGCGCCAAGGATGGCGTGAAACTTTAGATGTGATGAATCACATTAAATTTGCTTTAAAAGAGGTAGTTAGCGTGGGTCCTGGTCTTTTGACGGGGGAAATTGAATCAGCCCTTTTTGAAGAGCAACCAAAACCATTGTGGCATGGAGTCATGGAGGTAGACTTTGCAACACCACCAGTTCAATTAGATAGGAGTGTATTAGGAGATGACTTCAACTATTAAAAAACAACAAGCAGATGCAAAACAAGTTGGCGAGGTATTAGAGGAAAGTGTTAAACATGAAATCCTTTTGTACGTTGGGCCAACAATCAAAGGTTTACAACGATTCAGCTCTTTTGTAGGAGGATATCCAGAACATTTTAAAGAGCACCTGGAACAATCACCAGCATTTAAAAAAATGTTCATTCTACCAGAAAAATTAAATGAATTTCAAAATAACATGGTAGATGCTTATTCAGTTGAATCGATGTTATTTAAAAAGACAGAAGAATATTTTAGCGAGGTGAAATAAAAATGGCACGACATGGTTCAAGAGTAAGAGAAAATCCTACCTCTTTATCAGTACCAGTGGTAGCTACAGCAACACTTCCAGTTGTTTTTGGTACAGCACCAATCAATCTAGCTGAAACGCTTGAAAACGTAAATAAACCTGTTTTAGCCTATTCGTTCGGTGAGTATGCAAAAGCGTTAGGATATTCGGATGACTGGAAAAACTACACGCTCGGTGAAATGGCTGATTTAGCCTTTAGACAATTTAATGTAGGTCCAGTTGTGTTTGTTAACGTTTTAGATCCTGATAAACACAAAATAAACGAGAACGCATCACTAAAGGTAGAAAATAAAAAAGGTGTTATTGAAACTGAGGGTATTTTATTAAAATCTTTAGAGGTTCTTAATAATGATACCGAATTAAAAAGCGATAAAGACTATATTGCATCATTTAATGAAGATGGCCAAGTAGTCATAGCACTATTGATTGATAATGTAACAACATTAGAGGTTAAATACGATAAATTAACGCCTGAATCAATTACAAACAACCATATTATTGGTGGGTATGACATTAATACAGGAAAAAACACAGGATTAGAATTACTCAATACGGTGTTTCCTAAACTTAGTATGGTACCAGGCCTTGTACTTGCTCCTGGGTTTTCAAAGGATCCAACAGTAGCTGCAGTTATGAAAGCAAAAGCATCCTCTATTAATACGTACTTTAAAGCGCAATCCTTAGACGATGTGAATACGCTTGAAGCAAATACTTATACAAAGGTTAATGAATGGAAAAATAAAAACAACTACACAGGTGAAAATGAGGTTGTTTGTTGGCCACTTGCTGGATTAGGAGATAAGGTATATCACTTATCGACTCATATTGCTTGTCGAATTATGAAAACGGCATATGAAAACGGTGATTTTCCACACGAATCACCATCCAATAAATCATTACCAATGACAAAATTGTTAGTTAAAACAAAGGATGGATATGATGAGGTTGATTTAGGGCCTGATCAAGCAGAACTACTGAATAACCAAGGTATCACAACAGCACTGAATTTTATTGGCGGTTGGCGAGCTTGGGGCAACTATACAGGTGCTTATCCAGCTAACACTGACGTTAAAGATATTTTTACCCCAGTAAGAATCACACACAATTGGTTAGGAAATACAATCATTTTAACAACTTGGAACAAGGTAGATGGTCCAATAGGAAAAAGATTGAGAGACAACGTTTTGGACACGATGAGTATGTGGTTGAACGGTCTACAAGGTGAAGGTGTTCTCATTGGAGCACGAGTTGAATTTAGGGAAGAAGATAACCCTATAACAGACTTGAATAGTGGAATAATCCGTTTTCGTTATTACGTGGCAGAACCAACTCCAGCCCAAGATATTGATAACATCTTAGAATTCGATGCAAATTATTATAAAACACTATTCATTAGTGATTAAGGGGGTAAAATAAATGCTTTTTCCTGAAAAATTAAATGAATTTAGGGTCTACGTTAATGATAAACCTGATTTACTAGGTGTATCAGATATTGAATTACCTGAATTAAATTTCATGTCAGAAACGATTAACGGTGGCGGTATTTTTGGTGAGTATGAGGCACCTAACTTCGGCCATTTAGAATCAATGCAGCTAAAAATCAATTGGCGTGTTATTACGAATGAATTAATTGACTTTTACAAACCTGACGGAATCAAAGTGGATTGTCGTATGGCTAATCAACACTTCAATACAAAAAATCGTAAACATGAACTTACTCCTTCACGAGTACTAGTTCAAGGGTCAGTAACCAAAAACTCTCTTGGTAAAGTTGAAAAAGGATCTCCATATGATGGTTCATCCGAAGTTGAGATTCATTATATTAAGATTGAAGATAATGGCAAGATACTTTATGAATATGATCGTCATAATTACATTTATAGAGTTGATGGTATAGATTATGGTGCAAGACTACGAGAAGCATTAGGACTATAAAACATAAAGGAGCAAATTAAAATGGAAAAAAATCAAGAAATTCAAAATGTAGAGGTAAAAGAAGAAAAAGCAGCAGTTGTTGAAAATCCAAATTTAAAAATTATTACTTTAAAGAGTCCTATCAAAATTGATAGGGCTCTTTTAAATGAAATTAAATTGGATTTTGGAAAAATGACTGGCGCCGATGTATTAAAAATTGATAAGGAATTAAAAGCAGAAGGTCATGCAGATGGATTTAACTCAGTTGGAGATCAGCAAGTTTGTGTCAGAATCGCTTCCAGAGCATCAGGAATTTTAGTAGATGATTTAGAGCGATTAGGATTAGTAGACTTTGCAGAAGTAACATTCTCAGCTCGAAATTTTTTCTTCCAATAGTAGGTGTAGATGGTGGGAGCAAAGAAATAAGAAGGTTACTACTATCCTTAGCATCTAATTCCTTTACATCAATTGAATATTGGGAAAAACAACCCTTTTCGTCGTTGAAAGAATGGACAGAAGTGATGAATGAGGGAGGAGCGAAAGACGATGGCTAAAAGCTTTGATATGACTTTTGAGATAAATGGTAAAGTCGGTAGCTCCTTCAACAATATCTTTTCAAAAGCTACAACAAATTTAGGTGATTTAAAAAGCCGTGCTCGAGAAGCACAACGCGAACTAGATCGATTAGGGCGCGATTTTAAAAACGGGAAGATTCACCAATCTCAATATGCAGAAAGCACAGCAAAACTCTCTCGCGAGTTAAAACAGTTAGAGGGTAGCCAACGACGTATCAGCGCGTTAAAATCCACTTTTTCAAGTGGTATGAATACAGCTAAAACAGTAGCAGGCGTAGGAGCTGTTGGAGCAGCTGCTACAGCTGCAGGTGTAGCTATGTCATCACTTAATACAGCCGCAAATTTCCAACAGCAGATGTCAAAAGTATCTGCAATATCTGGAGCCGTTGGCGCAGATTTTGGCAGATTGAACACTGAGGCACAAAATCTTGGTAAGTCGACTGTATTTTCTGCTACTCAAGCAGCAGAGGGAATGGAATACCTCGCATTAGCTGGTTGGAAAACAGATGCAATTATCAGTGCGATGCCTGGTATGCTAAATCTTGCGGCAGCAGGTTCTATGGATTTAGGTCGAGCAGCAGATATAACGAGTGATACGATGCAAGCATTTGGCATGAACGCAAATAAAGCCGGACATGCTGCAGACGTATTTGCTTATGCTCAAGCTAACGCTAATACAAACGTTGAGATGATTGGTGAAGCTATGAAATATGCAGCTCCCACAGCAAATCAGTTTAAATGGTCACTCGAAGAAACATCTGCAGCAATGATGGCACTTGCTAACCAAGGTTTGAAGGGTTCGGTTGCAGGTCAAGCATTTGCAAGCTCAATGGGTCGATTAGCTGAGGACAAAGGTAAAATAGCGCAAAAAACAAAAAAATTAGGCATGGAGTTTTTTGATGCTCAAGGAAAAATGAAGTCTCTGCCTGCCTTGATAAAAGAGATAGAAAAAGGTACAGCAGGGATGAGTGATAAGCAGCGAGTTAATACGCTACAAACACTATTTGGTGCAGAAGCATTTAAACATTGGGCTATTTTACTTTCGACTGGTTCAGATGAACTTCAACGAATGACAACGGCATTAGAGAAATCAGATGGAACTGCAGCAAAAATGTCGGCAACGATGGTAGACAACTATGCTGGTTCCCTTACTCTATTAAAGAGTAGTATCGAGGGGGCCCAAATCAAGTTCATGGAACCTATTTTACCTGTGTTTCAAAAGTTTTTCGGTGGTATAACAGGAACCCTTGATAAAAATATGGGCAGTATTGAAAAAGCTGGTGAAGCTACAGCAAAAATCTTAAGTGAAATTACAGCACCATTCAGCACTGAAAAGCCAATTAAACCAAAAATCACACCTGATATGGATCCTGCTGATGCCCAAAGGATGATGGTGCAATACAGCAAAGACCTACAAAAATACAACATGTTTAATGATATGGGCTTTGGCGACAAAGTTGAATACATGTTAGATACAGCTATCCAAAAGGCAGAATCTTGGTTAGGTGGACCAGGTGGCGAAGCTATGGGTAGAATCTTTACAAAGCTTGGCACCATTGCAGGAAAAGCATGGCTTGCTGGGTTAACTGGTGCAGCTAGTGGAGCAGTATCAAGTGCTTTAGAAGGGAATTTTAGTGGTGCAATTGGGTTAGGTGGAGCTGCTATGATGATGGGCGGTGGCACACTGCTTAAAGGTGGTATTGGTGCAGGTAGATGGGCTATGGAGAGACGAGGCAAAAAAGGTGGTACCAACAAAGGTTCATCAAAAGATAACGACTCATCCAGTGTTTCTGTTGAACCAACAGAATCCAAGAAGAAAAAAGGAACTAAAAATGGTACTAATAAAGGATCTGTAAAGACACCAAAAGGTGGTAATGGAGGCAAAAAATCAGTCTTTTCATCAATTTGGGATACAGGAAAAGGTCTTTTCAAAGGCGGTGGAAAAGCTGTATCTTCTGCAGGTAAATGGATTGGTAAAGGGATCGCCCCATTAGGAATTGCTATGGGTGTAAGCGACATTTTTAAATCAAGTGATAAGGTTAAAACAACCGGAGAAACTGCAGGAGGAGCTATTGGTGGCTGGGGTGGTGCAAAGGCAGGAGCTGCATTGGGTACAGCTATCGCTCCTGGTATTGGCACAGCAATAGGAGGCGTACTTGGTGGTGCAGCTGGATATTTCGGTGGCAAATGGCTAGGTGGAAAAGCTGTAGATACAGCAAGAGATAGTGGCGAGGCTGCTAAAGTTACACCAGAACCAGCGCGGGCACTGGCACCGAAACCGACACCAGTATCTGCACCAACAAAACAGGCAAGTCCTGAAGCTGCTAAATCCATCGATACTACAAAGTTAAATGATTCTGCCAATAAACTTGCAACGACTTTAGAAACCACTAATACAGCATTTACAACAATATCTACAAGTGCACCGTTGGTTGGTCAAAATATGACTACCTTAGCGACAGGTATTGGTACAGCAAGTACAACTATCCTTGGAGCTTTTACAACACTTCAAACAAGTACCAGTACAACAGCTGCTAACTTGAATAATTTGACGATGTATTCAGGACAAGTAAGTACAAACTTTTTCACGTCCTTTTACTCGTTGAAAACATCAACTGATCTATCAAGTTCGAACATGTCTACTTTAGCATCAACAATTGGACAGGCATCTGGATGGGTTGCATCAATACAAGGTATTCAATCGGCTGCTCAAAATGTAATAGCTGCTTTAAACAGTCTCAAAGTACGTATCGATAGTACACAAATTCCAAGTGGTGGCGGGGCTACATCAAGGAGGACGCAATATGAATAGTTATACGACTATCCAAGGAGATACGTGGGATCTAATTGCATACAAGTTATGGGGGAGCGAGTATTTGCTCCCTCTTTTACTTGAAGCAAATCCGAAGCATAGAAATATTTTATTCTTTTCAGGTGATGTTGTATTAAATGTTCCTGAGATTGATACAGCTATTTATACTGCACGTCCAGTATGGCTTGGAGAGGATGATGACCTATAAGCGATGTATTGACCGCGAAACGGACATTTTTAGATCTAGACTATAACCACGAAAACATTACCGAAGAACTTGAAAGACATTTAATTGATTGGACTTTCACCGATAATTTATCAGGTGAAATTGACGATTTAAATATACGTTTAGAGGATACCGATGCACTTTGGATTGGTAAATGGTTTCCCACTAAAGGATCTTTATTAGTTCCAACGTTAATCAGATCTTATTGGGTTGATAAGCCGATTAAAACAAAGCTCGGAAAGTTTGAAATTGATGAAATATCAGGAAAGAACTCTGTCATTACTATTAGTGCATTAGCGACATCAGAAGCAAACAGCCTTCGAGGTGAGGAAAAGTGTAAAGCTTGGGAAAAAGCTACCCTAAAAAAAGTCATTGGCGATATCGCCAAAGCAAATAAATTAAAGCTTGTTTGGCAAACAAGTGAGAATCCAAAAAATGATCGCTATGAACAAGAAAATGAAACAGACTTAAAATTTATATTTAGACTTTGCAAAGATGAAGGACTTTGTTTAAAACTTTCATCAAATACAATCGTTGTATTAGATGAAAAGGATTATGAAAAACAACCTACAGTAGAAACTATTCGAAGGAACAGTAAAGGCACGGATGTTATCAAAGTAATTGATCGATCTTTTAAAACAACGTTAACCGATACGTATAGAGCGTGTCGTGTAACTAATCATAATGCTACGAAAAAGAAAACTATTTCAGCAACTTTCACACCTCCAAAAGCACCTAAAGTGGGGCGTACACTCGTTGTAAAAGAAGATGTGAAAAATGTGGCTGAAGCCCAACGTTTAGCTCAGAAAAAATTACGCGAGAAAAATAAAGATTCTACAACCTTGACATTAGAGGTCATTTCCGAGATGCATATCGATGCTGGAATGACCTTTAATCTTGTTGATTTTGGCAAGTTAAATGGGAAATATATTGCAACAAGAGTCGTATATACACAATTTACAGTAACACTTGATGTAAGACGTTGTTTGGAGGGGTATTAAATGAAAATGGAAGAATGTATTGTGACCTCCGTATATCCAGAACGCGGAACTGTACGAGTAAAGCGTGTGCAATCTGATGGCATGATTTCAGGTGAACTTCCAATAGTATTTCAATGGACTTTAAAAAATCAAACTTATTCCATGCCCAGGGTCGAGGAGCATGTCATGTGTATTTTTAACGACTCAGTAGGATATGTAATTGGAGCATTCTATAGTGAAGCAACAATGCCACCAGTACAAGACGAAAACAAACATTATATACGTTTTGAGGATGGTACATTTGTCGAATATGATTTAGCTGAAAAGGTGTTATCGATTAAATGCGAAGGTAATGTGATTGTGCAAGGTGAAAAAATTCTGTTGAATTAGGAAAGGGATGATACAGTGATTAATGTTGCTCGAGTAACAGATAGACATGAAGGAACATGTGGTCATGGTGAACCATGCTGTCCACATAATGTTTCAGGGCCTATTGTTGAAGGTAGTCCAGATGTTTTTACAAATGGGTTGCAACAGGCAAGAGATGGTGATTTAGTACACCATGATTGCCCTCACTGTGGTACAGGTTGGATTGTGGCTAGTTCGGAAACTGTATTTGTCAATGACAAAAAAATTGCTCGTTTAGGTGATGTAGTAACATATCCAGGTGGTAGTGGAAAGATTGTTGTATCAAGTCCAGATGTTTTTACAGGCTAGGGGGTACTATTAATGGCGATAATAGGGAGTTATGGTGAGATTGTATTCGAAGTATCACCTAAGAAAATTCAAACCTTTAATGATTTTCAAAGAACCAATAGTCCACGTTGGCAGGAGCATGAAATCATTGGCCAGAAACCTATTTTAGAGTTTGAAGGACCTGGAGTTGATACAATCTCTTTTAAAGTCCTACTCCGCGCTGACCTTGGAGTGAATCCAGAGGAGCAATTAGTAAAGTTAAGAAAGTTTGCTCGTTGGGGGCAAAAAGCTCTTTTTATACGCGGAAATAAACCTATTTCAACGAATTATTGGGTTATTACTGATCTACTTGAAAAACACAGACATATCGACAATCAAGGAAATGTATTAACAATTGAAGTTGATTTAGACTTAAAGGAATATGTAAATCGAACAGACAATTCTGCAACTAAAAAAACAATGTCGTCTAATCAAACCAATCAAGCTTCTACAACATCTAATAAAGCTACAGGAACAATGTCGATAACAGTAAAATCTGTGCACATTAGAAGTGGTCCAGGAACGAATAACAAAGTGATTGGATATGCCATGAAAGGTGATACTTTGACGGTATATGGAGAAAAAGATGGTTGGTACTCATTAGGTGGAGGAAAGTACATCAGTGCTAATGGAAGCTATTCTACGTTCAAGAAAGGGTGATGTAAGTGTATGAAGTAGAACCAATGAAAAATATAAAATTTGGAGCGACAGGTGTAGAAGAAATTTTACAGAATGTCGCTTTTATTTTATCTTCAGCTGTCATGAGTTGCCCTTTGGATCGTGAATTTGGTTGGAAAACAGGTCTTGATGATCCTATACAAATTCGAAAAGTGAAAATAGTGCATGAGGTTACAGAAGCAGTAGCAAGATTTGAACCACGCGCTATTATTGCAGCTGTGGAAGTTGAAGGTGATGGATTGCAAGGTAAATTAGTACCAAGAGCGAAGGTGAGAATCAATGACGAATCGATTTAATTTACCAGACTTAAATTTTTTCGATAAAGATCCAGATGTGATTGAACGTGAAATGTTATTCCATGTTGCAGAAAAAACAGGATTAACGCTGCAGCGTGCCGATCCAAGACGAAAGTTTTTACAATCATTAATACCGTTTATATCAATAGAACGTAATCGATTAGATCATAAATTAAAACAAAATCGTCTTGCATATGCGGAAGATGATGCATTGTTACATATGGGCTTTGAAATGTCTACCGAAAGATTAGGCGCAAAAGCAGCTGTAACAACAATGGTCATCATTTTAGAAGAAGATAGACCAGGTACTTTCATAATTAAAGCAGGTTCTCTAGTAGGTGAGGAACCATTCTTTAAGTTAGACGATGATGTTATTGTTCCTTTAGGCGAAACGATAGTAACAGTTGGAGCTACTTGTGTTGAAAAAGGCGAAATCGGTAACGGCTTTTTACCAGGTGAGATAACTACATTTGTTGAACCTGTTGCCTATGTAAAAACTGTTCAAAATACTACGATTTCCAGTGACGGAGTAGAAGAAGAATCAGATGATGCATATGCAGAGCGTATTCACTTAGCACCAGAAAGTTTTTCAGTGGCTGGTTCAGAGTTGGCTTATGTTTATTGGGCTAAATCTGCTAGCCAGGAAATTGTGGATGCAACAGTTGATTCACCTGTTGAAGGTGAGGTTGACATACGTGTTTTAATGAGAAATGGACGTATACCGACTGAAGAAGAAATAAAGCTTGTAGAAGAAACTGTTTCATCTAAAAAAGTACGTCCTCTTACAGATAAGGTAGCTATTGGTGCACCAAATGTAGTTGAATATGAGGCAGTTGTAGAGTATTGGATTGCTCGTAAAAACGCTACAATATCAACAATTATTGAGGAACAAGTGAATTCAGCATTTCAAAAGTACCAGGTATGGCAGCGTGAGAAAATGGGGCGTGATGTAGACTTATCAGAATTGATAGCACGATTAAAACAAGCAGGAGCTTCGCGTGTAGCAGTTAATTCTGAAATGTTTATCGAGGTAAATAAAATAGAAGTGGCGCATCCTACTTTAACATCATTGACATTACGAGGATTAGCTGATGATTGATATGAAAATGTATAACAAGTTATTGCCCTATAGTCTTTCTCAAGATCCTGTACTGGTAGCGATGTTTGAAGCTTTGGTTATACAGCTTAAAGAAGCCTATGATGAAGCTGATTTGCTCTTTGATTTGGTCAATATCGATAATTTGCCAGAACCTTTACTCGATCTGTTAGCTTTCGAAAAGCATGTTGATTTTTATGATAACCAACTAACAATTGTCCAAAAACGAGAGCTCATTAAAGCATCGATAAGTTGGCATCGTAAAAAAGGAACTCGTTGGGCAGTGGAACGGGTTGTTTCAATTGTTTATCCTAATGCAGATGTTTATGAATGGTTTGAATACGACGGAGAAAAATATCGTTTCAAAATTGAAGTAAATGAACCTTTTATAGCAAGTAAGGATATGAAACGTCTACGAGAATTGGTAGAAGCGACAAAAAACAAGCGCTCATGGCTTGAATATATAGCTATTAAATTGCCACAAACACAACATATTGAACTCGATTCAACCCAATATCACTACCCTGTTTATTTACCGATATGTGGTGAAATTACATGTGAGGGTATGCCTGGTGTTAGAACTGATAAAACGATTGAAATTAAATCTGAAAATTACACGTATCCAGTCTATCTGCCGATATGTGGTGAAATTTATACAAATGAGGTGATAGATACATGGTAACGCGTATTGTTATTGATCGTACATTACAATTTTTGAAAGAAATGGCCAAACAAGCTGTGGTTACAATGAGTGGCCAGGAAATTACCGTACCATTTCGTTCACAGGAAGTAGTAAAGGATACAGTAAAAACCTATGTATATTTAGATGATGGTCATGGTCAAGTATCTGCAGCCAAGTTGGTAGATGCGCAAGGAATTGAATTGGACCAATATACAACATCAATCGAACCAAGTGAGGATGGTTTAATGATTGTCTTTACTTTATCTGTCACGTTGAAAGGAGATGTACAAGTGTGAGTTTAATAGTCTCTAATGAATACGAGTTATTATATTGGAAAGACCGTATTTGGAAGATTGGTCCGGATGGTAAATTGATTCCTATGACAGATGAGAATGGTAAAATTATGTATCATCCACTCACTGGACAGCCAGAATATGAATTTTTAGAAGATGGTACTCGTGTGAATGCCAAACGTTTAAATCATATGGATGAAGGTATCTATTTAGCACATGAATTTATTGTTCAAATAAATGCGATGATCCGTAGAATGCAAATACAAATGGAGCTCGATGGTCGTGTGCCAGGGAACAGTGGAACTTTTGCAGATACACTTGATGGCAGCACAAATAAAATCACATTAGACAAAGCATTAACGGATATTATTGAGGCTGTCGCAATAGGAACAACTACTTTAAAAGTGGCTAGTGTAGAAGGATTTACAGCCTTCACGCAAGTCACTATTTTTGATGATGTGCATAGCGAAGATGTTGTGATTACAGTAGTAGGTCCAGACTCTATTAAAGTACAAGCACTTAAAAATGCTTATAAGAAAGGCGCTAAAGTGGCTCGTAGTAATGTTGTTATTGATACTGTCAATTCTGAGATGGGTGTAGGTAATTGGCAAACGTACAAAGTTGAATTAGTGGAGGTGGTATAAGATGGTTAAATTAAATGCAATGTCGAAAGGAAGTATTATTAAATTCGCCGGCACAAGTTGGATTCTGTTGGAGCCGTCTATAGGGTATGTTATTGCAAATAGTACCCTATCTAGCCGTGTTTTTAATACAACTTTAACCAAAAGACGTTTTGATCCTAGTGATCCTAACAATATCGGTTACTATTTAAACACTAATTACTACAATACTTTGTCAAATACAGATAAGTCGCTGATTAATTCAAAGCTATGGAACGTAGGGAATAACCGCAACGAGAGTAGTATCCAAGTAGTTGCTAACATCGGTTTATTAGCCTACTCAGAATGGTCCCTTTACGAAAAATATATCGGTAAACCTATCAGTACCTTTTGGACATTGACACAACGAGACGAGGTAGATTTCGGAGAATTAAGCATATGGGTGGTGGATAGCGACGGCTATTTAGGTCACCCATCAAAATTCTATGAGGATGTACGATCTGTACGTCCTACATTAACCTTAAAACCAACAGCAAATGTAGAAAATGGTGTTGTAATAGGGAATACAGCGCCAACACAACCTGGAGCATTCACACAGCCATCTGGTACGCTTGAAACTGGCGACTCTAAAGTTATTTCGTGGGGAGCGTCAACAGATATTGATAACGATCTGTCGAAGTACATTTTAGAGGCATCAATAAACGGCGGAGCATTTACGCAAATCGGTACACCAACAACCAATAGTTTCCCTTATACAGTTCCAACGGCAACGAGTCTTAAAATACGTGTTAAAGCAGTTGATGCAGCAGGGCTAGAGAGTGCATATCGTGAAAGTAGTTTGTACACCGTGCAACCACCACAGTATTATTACGACAAATTTACAGCGATAGCAAACACATCTCCGCCTACTTACGAATATCAAGAGGTATGGTCGAGTGAGAGCTATGGCAGTGATTATCAAGCATCTGGTTACACATCATACAAATTAGACAAGGCTACTGGTAAGTTTACCACTTCTGGTAGTTATATTACTATACAAGGTAACTTCAATGCCGGAACTGTATACAAAGTTAGTGGTGGCACACTTTATAAATACGTAGCGAATTTAAGCGATGCCTATCTTTATGTATCGTCGTGTACGTATAAACAGATACAAACAGGCGGCGGTGATACTTACTATACAAAAGGATCGTTAGTACAATCCGGTATTTCTGCAGGTATTAGCACTTATCCGGCAAACGGAAAACATACAGACGGATATTGGTATGTACGTGGTTCACGCGTTAGTCAGTCTATTGCACCACCATCACCATTTACAGAGCCAGTATCAGGCAAGAAATTCAAGCCAGGCGAAACTACTAATATTGCATTTGGTGCTTCTAATGCAGCTAACTTGTCGTTATATGAGGTAGATTTCAGATACAACAGCACCGGCACATGGTCGCAATTACCTTACAACAACACGCTTATTCGTAGTTGGACTATTACAACGATCAAATCATTAAAAACAATAGAATTGCGTGTGCGTGCTAAAAATACAAGTAATGTTTATTCGGATTACGTGTACTCAGAATCGTTTGAAATTGAACACAATGTGGCTCCTACAGTGTCATTAACTGGTCCTAGTGATAATTCAACGCTTTACGAAAATGACACATTAAATATTACAGGCACTGGTTATGATGCTGATCCAGACCAAGCTGTTACAGTTTATTATCAAATAAATAATGAACCAAAAAAGGTCCTAGCGACTAATCTAAGCCAAATGCAAATTGCCTTGTCTAAACAGCTTACGTTTAAAGGTGGAAAATTATATGACGGTGATACGGTTATTACAGGGATTTTATCTGATGGAGTAGCCCACAAATTAAAGATTTGGGCAGAGGATAGCGAAAAAGCATCTTCAGCTATTGTTGAAAAATCATTTTATGTAGTGCCTAACCGAGCGCCACTTTTATCCGTGGATGCCGTTGTGCCGTCTGGTGTCGTTGATAACGACAAATTTAAAATCACCGGTAAAGCATCCGACGAAGATGCTAATTCAAGCGTAAAAGTGACAAGACGTATCAATTCTGGAAACTCAGTTGAAATTTACAGTGGACCAGGTGGAGAGTGGGAATTTGATATTTCACTTGGACAACTAAAAATCGGTGAGAATACGGTTGTTATAGAGGTAATCGATAACTATGGTGCTAAAACTAGCAAGACAATAAAACTCAATAAAAATAACGTTAAAACGCCTATTTTGCATTCTGTGGCGAGGTATAAGATTTCACCTCCAGCCGGATCCGCAAAGGGCGTTTTATTATTTATTGAAAGAGACGAAGAAATGGATTTAAAAGTCGAATTATCGATGACTCTGGCTGGCGAGCAAGAGCAATATGAAACACTCACACCTAGCAACACGGCACCAATGCCTAACACTGTTAGAATTGTAGAAGATACCTATTTCTATGAAGCTACAGAGTCAAAGGACAATATCATTTTGAAACTCTTTACTACAAGACCGGATGCAACTGTAAATCACAAAATACATTTAATATCGGGGGCGATTGAGTAATGTTTTATAAACCTCGTGACGAAAATGGCCAACCTGGTGAGGTTGTTCACATTGGATCAACACCGGATCTTGAAACACAAATAGCAGCGCTTGGGATGCAGCTAACACAAGAGAAACTGGCCAACATGCAAAACAATATACAAAAGGATGCTCTTATCAATGATCTAGGTGCACAAGTTGCTCAAATGAAACTTGAATTGATTGCATTGAAAGGAGGTGAGAAAGGATGAACTTCTGGAAACTAGCGTACAACATGAAGTGGGTTTCAGCTGAACAATTACGTTTAGCAGTGAAAACCGAAGGTAATCCATATGGAGAAATTTCTGCAGAGGAATATAGAGAAATCACCAATAAAGATTTTTAAAAATAACAGGTTTTCTTGGGAACAGATATTAAAATAAGAGTTTCCATCGAGTAGAATATTAAAAATTCGAAAGGTGGACGCAAAATGAACCAACAATTTATGGCTTTTATTAATTTTTTAAGATCAAGCTCGTATGGATGTCTTGCTATGTTAATTTATGTACAAATAACATGTGACAACGATGTACTGTCAGCATTTGTATCTAAATATGCGCTAAAGTTAACATTATTTATTGCTATCTTAGAGGTCATAGTAGCTGGGATTCCGCAAAAATTAAAGGAATCATAAAATCCCAAGCGTTTGGGATTATGAAGGATGCGTCTTTATGACGTGTCCTGTTTATATTGGAAAAAGGGAAGTGTTCTAATGGAAAAATGGATTGCTGCAGTAAGTGGAGCAATTGGCACGTTGGTGTCATATTCGGTTGACGGTTTAGGAATAGCAGTAACTGTATTGATTGGGTTTATGGCTATTGATTATGCAACCGGTCTTATGAGTGGGATTGTTAATCAAAACCTAAACAGCCGAGTAGGTTTCAACGGTATCATACGAAAAATCTATTATCTAATGCTAGTCAGTTCAGTGTATTTACTGTCACTAGTAATTCCAGGTATCGAGTACGCAGGTGATGGGGCAGCCATTGCATTCTGTGTACTCGAATTTATTTCTATCACAGAAAACGGTACAAAGATGGGCTTACCAATGCCGGACTTTATTAAAAATATTTTATCGATTGTAAAGGATAAATCAGGAGAGGGGAATGTGAAATGAGTATAAGCGTAACTACTACATGTCGAGACTTAGCTGAACTATTACCATCTGCACAAACAGCATGTCGATTACTATTTCAAGAGTGTTTCAAAGTTGGTATTAAAAATATCTTCATCACGGAAACGTATCGTTCTCAGGAACGACAAAACTACCTATATGCACAAGGACGAACACGACCCGGACAAATTGTTACCTGGACGATAAACAGTAATCATAAATCACGATTAGCTTGGGATATTGCTGTTGGCCCTCCACAATCATTATATGATGTGACAACATTAAATCGGATAGGGGCTATCGCTCGTAAGCTTGGTATTACATGGGGTGGTGATTGGGTAGGCAGCATTGACCGTCCTCACTTTGAAGTTAAAACAACTTGGAAGGTGCCAACAGGTTATAAATTAGAAGGACAAGTAATCGTTCCAAGTAATAGCAAAATGCAAGTTCAATTAATTGTGGAAGACAAACCTAAGGAGGAAATCAAAATGACAAATACAAATTGGAATCCAGGTTCACCAACTATGCAAACAGAAGCAGAGAACTATATCGCACAGGCAGTTAAGGATGGTATTATTCAAGCTTCTCACTTGAAGGATTTGCAGAATGGTATAATGACCACTGACCGTTTAATGGGACTGTACATTACGATTCAACATCGTAAAGGAAAATAATAAAATTCTGTATTTTATTAAGTGTAAAATATCTTGTATAAATAAAAGAGGACAAATAAAATTTTGTCCTCTTTTATTTATGAAAAAAATACTATTAATCAACAACTTTTAGTCCACCATAAACACTGCCGTCGACTGTACAACCAACCATCGATTCTAATACGGCCTCTTTTATAGTGAATTGAGCCCATTGAATACCAATACCATCTTGATATCTTAAACGTGAATAAACTTCAGCATATTTATATCCCTCTAAGCTAACTGTTCTTGTTTTTGGCATTGCTTCAGGAATAAGATTTAAAGTACCGCCAGCAAGGTATCTTGAATAACTACCATCAATATTTTCCGATGCCACAGTTGAGCCGTTGTATTTAAAGCTTGCTTCTGCCCAAAGATTGAATAATTTCGCACCTAAAGCACTATAAGCGATACCTGTTGTTCTTTTGATTGGAGTATATTGTTGGGCATATAATGGTTGGATTATTTGACTTTGCCCAACAGTTTTAAATTCTAGTATACTAATATCGCCCGTTTTACCTAGATAAACATCAATATAATCTGAGTTATCATTTTTATAGGTGAAGACAGTACCTAATTCGTTAGTTTCTTTTTGAGAATTAATGAAGACTCCTAAATTCCCTTTACTTTCTTCATGCGCTTTATTATTTTCTTTTGTTAGTTCTGGAAATACATCTTGTATATCAAGTGAATTAGACTGTAACATTTCTTCCGGCGCAGGATTTTCTTTATAATGTAAATCAATCAAATTTTGAATTTCTTCTAAAGTAACAATCTGATGTGATTTTAATTCATTAAACTTGTAATTTAATTCATCAACAGAATTTTCTATATAGTTTCTAATAGTTTCGATTTCATCCTCTTTATCAATACTTGCAGCGGATGTACCTTCAGAATAAAGTGCAAATGATACAATTAAAGTTAATAAAAATAATAATTTTCTTGCAGTTTTCATTAGTTTCATCTCCTATTTCAATTATTCAAAAATATTTTGGAATGCTATTATAATCAGAATAAAACAAATGATTATAATAAATGAACGAAGAATTGGATTATATTTTTTAAAATATAATCGCAAGCTAATCAAAAATAAGCTTAGAGAAAGTAAAATTAAAAAGTAGGGGAATAGTAATATATTGTTTCTAAGTACCATGTAAAAACCAAATAAAACTAAAATAATAGTGGATGGTATTTGTAATTTTTTTATTTTTTCCTCAGTCATAAAACCTTGTCCCTCCTTATGCATCATCCAATTAATTACCAGTATAACATATTTATGGAAATCAGCAAGTTTGAATAGCGATATTAGACATTATTTTAACTTAATTTACTTTATTTAACTATGGGTACACACTACTAACCATTTTGTGTCTTTTTTCCTTTTTTCACATTGATTGTTGAATTATAAGAGAGGGAATCTGTTAACAAGGAGAAGGCTTGAGTTCTTTAGAATTCAGAGATCAAGCTTTTTAACGCGTTTTTATTATTTCCATTGTCCACCTTTACGGGGTGTTATTCAAATTTTGAGCCTAGGCTTTTTTAGTTTGTCTTTATTGGTATATTTAGTAATTGGAAGTATACTATATTAAAGAATATATACATAATTAGGAGCGATGAAGCGATGGTTAAAGCTTTAAATTGTCCAAACTGTGCTGCAACATTTGACCCAATGCAAAATGTTTGTGAATACTGCGGTAGTTATATCATTACATCAGAAGCAAAACAAGTTACTTATGATACGGATGATTTCAAACTCACAAATAAAAAAATCTTCTTCCATGAAATTGAAATGAATAAGAATGAATTTCCTATACGCTCAGGTGTAGCGAATATGTATTACAGTGCAACTAAATCTGATGGTGGTCGTTTATTATTGACAAATCAACGTCTAATTTTTTGCGCCCATGCTATAAATATAAATCCTAATTTATATTGGGAAGTACATTTAGATGAAGTAGATCGAACTGAACTCGGTTTAAATCTGCTTATAACGCAAAGAATTCATATTTTTGATGAAGAAGAAAACGAAACAACATTTGTTGTTTATGGTGGGAAGCATTGGATAAATGAATTAGATCATGCATTAAACCAAATTAAATAGAAAACGCAACTTACAAGGGACTAGGTACTCAAATGAGCACCTAGTCTTTTTTTATTTCCATTATTTTTTTCTTGCCAAAACGCAAACTGTTGTTCTAATATAATTACAAACAAGTGTTCCTATGGAGAGGCGTGGAATGATGAAAGAACAACTAATTAAAGCAATGCAGCGTAACCAATTTTTAAATATGATGTACATGGCCAAAGATGGCACAGTGTCAAAAAGGCGTATCAAGATTATTAAAATTGTTGGTAATTCGTTTCAGGCGTATTGTTTTACAAGGCAAGCTAAACGCACATTCATGATTGATAGGGTATTGGCGGTTGTTCCAATCATCCACAAGGAACGATCAGCTGTATGATGAATCCTGAACAACGGCGACTATTTCATAAATTCTTGATTCTCAAAATGGCCGTCCAATCATTGCAACGTGATTTCTCAGTAATTGAAAATTTGAAAATGAGTAAAGTTTATTTACCAGTCCTTGAAAGGTTACTAAAAGACATAACCCAAGATTATTACGATTCAAAAAGGTTGCTGGCAAAAGACAAGATAAGATTGGTGAAGGTGGAAAAGATAGACGAGTATTTTAGTGATGTGCATATAGCTACACCCGGCAATGATGTGATTCTACGATATGCTAATATGGCACTAAAAACGCAGGTAGAAAATTTATTAATTAGTCATCAAAATAAATAACCAGGCGCTCATAAAATGTGAGTACCTGGTTATTTTTTATTTATTCATTTCTTTTTTATTACATGTTTTAGAATAAACAACACTAGCCATAACATCGAAACTGCAAAGCCTACCCACTTGATCGTACTCATTGATTCAAAATCCAAATCCACTAAAAAAATAGCTACAATGATAAACACTAACCAATCAGTCGATGATATTCTTTTCATAAAGTAATGGAGGATGATATAATTTTTATAGCGAGGGAGCTAAGCCCCCTCTGCTATTTACTTTTCGTTGTCGTTCTCGTCTTTGCGTTTCATCCAGTCAATAATATCAAGTGACCCCTTGATACTAGCGATGATTCCTGCAATGATGAGGACGACATTTCTTAAATCATCCACCTCGTTCACCTCCTTTCTATACTTTAATTATAAATCACTTGATATATAAATCAAGTGTTTTATAAAAGTTTTTTTATTTATTTTGCTAGATGATTATCGTAGTATTCACCAAGCTTTTCAGCTACGCCCAATCCCATACGACTAATGTCACTTACACCATCTACATAGCGTTTGATTGCCCCTTGTGTAAGCCCACACTCTTTAAAAATTCGATACGATGTATGTTCGCCATCACCATTTTTAGCAGCCTGTGCAGCCTTAATAACTGCTTCTACTTTTTCTGTAAGTTTCATGTCCGATACTCCTTTTTTAATTACATTATAAATCATTTGAAATATAAATCAAATGATGTTTATACCAAAAGAAAAAAGCCACTCATTTGAGTGACCTTTTTGTGTTTACCAAGAACCGATTGTTTTGCCGAAATTCTTCACCTCATCCGTCATAAATTCAATCTCGGAAGCCGCAATCACAGCGTCAGACATAGGTTCATCGTCATTGGGCACGAATTTATCTGTGTAAACAGTGAACTGCGCAATTTTATTAGCGCCTTGTTTAACGTTTATTCCGATAGTTTTGGCACCCTTTACATCGACTTGTTGTACGAAATCATACATTTGGTTCACGACGTGCTGTGTAGCTAAGCCAGGAGTAATAGCTTCGCTCATACTGATAATCAGTGTAACATGATTGTTCAAGTCAATGGCATCTGTCACATCAACGGCTTGAGCGTATTCAAAAACAGATGTATCAATAATGCGTTTCGATTTTTCAGCGGTAGTAGGTTCTTCTTTATCGACTTCCTCTTGTTCTTTTGCCAACTTCGCCTTTTCATCTTCTAGTGTTTTCGCTTCTTTAGCTTTTTGTTCTTCCTCTTCTTTAGCCTTTAACTCAGCATCTTTTTTAGCTTGTTCAGCCTCTTTTTCTTTCGCTTTATCTAATTCTTCTTGAGCCTTATCGGTTTCTTGGACTTTATCTTCACCACAAGCAGCAAGTAGTAGTGCTGACATAGCACCTATGTAGATTAATCTTTTCATTTCAAAATTCCTCCCTTTATATTTCCATTTTAGGAAATCGGAATATAAAAGTACATACAAAAAAACAGACAACTGTAATTAGTTATCTGTCTTATCATCTTTAGCGTTTTCAATTACTTCCTCAAAGGCTGCTTTAATTTCCTCTATGGTATATCCAGCTTCAAGTAATTCAGTTGTTGTTTCTTCTAATTTGTTCACTTAATTTTCCTCGTTTATATCTTCGTTTCATCCTCTAAGATAAAACTCGCTTCGTATTTAACTCCAAGTACTTCAGCAATTTCCAACAGCTCTTTTTCGCTAAAATTATCACGCTTCATTTTCTTCCACAGGTTTGGTTGAGATGTCCCCAACAATTCTGCTAATTGTGTAAGTTTCATATCTTTCTTAGCTAATAACATCCGGATTTTTTCAGCCATCATAAATTACACACCTCACTTTGTAATTACTCCTTGAACTTATTATATATGATTAAAACCTATAATGAAATAAAAAATAACCTAAAAGTTATAAAAAGAATTGCATTTATAAATTTCAAGGTTTATATTATAACTAATAAGTTTTATTAAATTACTTTTGAGGAGGAGCTAAAATGAACGATTTCCTATTTGAACGACTTCAGTTTGAACAAGAACGTGCAGAAAAGTACTGGGAGAAATCACTAGTTTTGAGTGAAGCAATAGGGCATTTAGAGGCTTATGCAGAGTCTGAGCATAATGTTGTTTCGGATGAAGTTAAAGCGTTCGCTACTAAACTGCTGAAACGCATTGAAGATGGATTAGCGGCTGTAGAAGATAAGTTTCCTGAACAAAAATGAAATAACGAACAAAACTAACATTTAAGGATCCGGAATGTTCGTGAATTGGAAAGCGAGGTGAAAACGATGGCATTTGAATACTTAGCAACTTACAAAACATTTGAATCAATAGCCGACATGGATACAGCTGTTGAGAATCATATGGCAGCACACTACTATGACCTAACAGAAAGTGAACGTGCCATCGTTTTCAACCTTGCATCCCATTCATTGGAGTATCCAGGAGCTTGTCACTTAAAGGCTTCTACAATTGCTGCATCATTGGAAATCAGCACTAAGACAGTTTATCGTGCTATTTCGAAACTGGAATCATTAGGAATCATCAAAAAAGAAACGACTGTAAAAAGCAAAGGTGGACAAGGCGCAAGCATTTATATTATTTTGCCTTACAATGTCCCAGCGTCAATGTCCGAGCGTGAAAACGCTGAAAATCCTTGTGAGAGTAAGGGCGAAGAGCAACAATCTGAAAACCTATCTTTAAACTCTTTTAATCTTTTAAGATCTAAACAAGCAAATAATAATTTATGTGATTTAGAAAATGAATTGGCTTTGCAAGCTGAAAAGAAAAAAGAGTACATGAATGAGTACCAGGTAATGCTTTTTGATTTCATGAATAGCTTGCCGTTAGCAGATAACCTAAAAGATGAATTACATAAATGTGTAATGGCTTCACAAGTAAATTCTGTGGATGAATTTATAAAAGCTAAGAACGTTCTATTCAAAATAACTATGGATATAAAAGAAGGTGTACTGACAGTTACAAGTGCATTAAGAGCCGTATTTGTAGGGGCATATAGTAAGGCTGTAGAGCGATTAAGTAATAAATCGGATAAATCATCATATATAGAAGAAACACCAAATAGAGAACGAGCAGTACAGTTTTATAACTGGTTAGAAGAACGTGATAATCGCACACAAATAAATAGCAGACCAAATATAGAAAATTGGCTGGAATGGTAGAGAGGGGATATAAGATATGAAAGAACAAAAACAAATGACTATGTATGATTTTATAGAACAACCAATTAAAAAACCTTCCACAGTTGTTAATAAAACTGTTGATAAGGAGAACGCCGTAATAGAGTCTCGTATAAGAGTGTGTATTGTGCGGAGATAATAAGAAAAAGACCGCCATATTTTGGCGGTCAAAACCCAGTGTAAAGTACTATGGAGATAACAGACTACGGTGTACCAGCTGTACTTGAATTGTTTGTTCCATATAACTGAACCCTTGCATCTAATACGAATATATATGTGCCAAAACCAGTAATGATAATCATCGCAATAAACCACGTGAAAAAGGCAAAAGTAAAAGAAGTGGGAGATAAGGAATCTTTAAATAAAGTTAATCCAGTACAAGCCATAATTGACATAACAACAATGAATAACATTGATGGCCATAGTTTTTTTGCAACAGTATTTGCCACTTGGGAATTTAATATACTTTCAGGCTGCATTAATCAATTACCTCCGGTAAATAAGTTTTTTCTATAAAGAATAGTGAGAGGAATTGAGAAAAATAATAATGTGGCTGGAATAGCCGCTTGCCATTGGATATCGAATAATAATGGAACTGCTATAGTTGCTAACCCTAATAATGTTCCACCAACCAAGCCTGTATGCTCAACTTTATCTCTATGCATAATAAGTTTCTCATACATTGACATTGCCTCCTCTGCTTTTTCTGGGATATAACTGTTAGGTTCAATAACTCGTTCAGCATTGAAATAAGATAACTTAATGTCAGTATTAGCTATTTCCACGGATTTAATACCATAACTATCCAATTCGAAAGACTTCGATGTTAAGGCAGTTGAAGTTGAGGTTGAAATTTTGTCAGTATTAGTTTTGTTGCTTTGTGAAATATTATATGAAGAATTAGGGCGAATTGTCTGCTCATATGTAAATGAATTAACATTGGGAGTAAACAGTGCACCTACAATAACAAGTGTCATTTGTACTTCTTTAAAACTAATTGAGATAGGATTAGAAATATATGTGCCCTGTTGCAAATGACTCAACTCCATTATTAATTATTTACTGGATAAACGAATAGTGGAAACTCGCCAATAATTTCATGGTCAACTGTTACTCGCCCTGTATATTTACCTTTATACTGTAATTGGACATTTCTTAAGTTTAAGTTAAAGTTATAACCACGAGCCTCGATAGGTATATTATCATTATTTCCTGGTTCAGCATTAAGTTGGATTTCGGAAGTATCAACAACAAAATTTCCTTCTGGATCTATAAGTTGAAAAGATAAGACATGACTTTGTTCTGTATCAATACTTACAATACCGAATGCTACTGCAAAAGAAAAACTACTTGGAATAAAAGGAGTTTTAATAGTGTTTTGAGGATTGATTAAATGCATGGACATTCCTGGTGCACCTGAATTCGGTATGTGTTGGCTGTCATCGAAAAACATAAAGCTACTAATTATAGGTTTCATATCAACATTCTCCTTAATATGTATGTTATACACTCAAAGTATATAACTTTTCACGGTTTATTGGTAGTATTTTCCCTGTTTTTGTGACATATAAACTCTTATACTCATTTTTATCAAAATAAAACAAAACCGTTCTATGATGGAGTTTATTAATATTTATCGGGATTTTTAACCCTAATTTAATTAAATTGTCTTTTTGAGTATGAAAAAGACCACCTTATTATCGGCGGTCTCATGGTAACACTTTTGGTAACAAATTATTTAATCTTTATGCTATTAATGTTATTAACGCATTCTTATAAATGCAGTTGTTTAGCGTATTTGCAAACAATTAAACATAAAAATAATACTGATTATTGACTCCCGCCGTCTCCATAATACGATTTCAATGGAAATCAATGAAGGTTGTGATTTTAAGTATATCTTTGCCACGTAGGCAAAGATATACTTAATTTTATTTTAGGCAAGTTTATACTTAAAAAGTAAGCCTGTAATCAAATTACGTATATAAATAACTTGTCATCTACGATACGATTGATAGATGAATCAAATGAAGGTACGTGATGCGCCCAAATGTCATTGGTCGTAAAAATTGGATTTTCTTTGTGAACGAAGTTGATACTAAGATGAATGTAATCTTCTTATGTTTAGCGGAAACAGCTACCTAAAATTTTAAATGATTACATGCCTTGGTTGAAAAATATCCAATCTACATGTACAAAATAGCTGTCTATCTAAAAATAATTCAGATAAAACGGCTATTTAGTCGTTCTGTATCAGGGTTTATGTTTTTTCTAAAATGTTTTTAAATTATTAGGTACATAACATATATAGTTGAATATTACAGCAAAAATTATAATTAATATTGTTGAGTTGCAAAAAAGATATATACCCTATAAAAAAAGATGTATATTTTACAATAAAGTTATATGCTAAAAAATTAGACACAAGCAATCGAGAAGTTCACTCTAGATTGCTTGTGTCATTTTCTTTCTCTTTTTCTGTTCAATAATTGTGATTTTAAGCCAAATTGAGCATAATCTTCGAGTATATGCTTTATATTAAGCAGATTGCTACTTGGATGTAACAATATTTAACTAAATAAAAGTGGATTAATAACCAAAAATTAATTATTATTAACAACAATCATTACAAAAAAACACTGTCTAGCGAATATGGTGTTTCTGAAGTAACTATTTATAAATGGATTAAGTTACACTCCCCAATTGAAGGTGCAGAAGAATTAACTGCAGCGGAAGTTTCTACGAACCAAAAAGAAAATCTTCGATTAAAGCAGCAGGGGATTGAAATCTTAAAAAAGGCTATGACCATATTCGAGAAAAAGTAACAGAACAAGAACTCATTGACCATATTGAAAACGAAAGCGAACATTATCCAATTCAACTAATGTGTCGCGTTTTAAAGGTACCCAAAAGTAAGTATTACCAGTCTATCCACAAGAAACCTAGTGTCTATGAAGTTGAAAATCAAAAAATTACGGAGCGTATTTGTGCCATTCACAAAAATAGTGATGGACGATACGGTGCGCCAAAAATCCATGCACAGTTACTCCGGGAAGGCGTGAAGGTTAGTATTAAACGCGTACAGCGACTCATGAAAAAAGCTGGTATTCGCTCGAACATCACAAAAAAGTACCGTTCGACGCAAACACAAAAGCCCGTGGAAGAACGTGAAAACGTACTCGAACCGAGCCCCAAGGGCTCAGAGATATGAAATTGATTCGATTGTTAGAATTAAATCGACTTTGCTATTTTTCTTAGTAATTTGAAAATCTTTTGCACCTCTATTAATACTGAAAATACCACTTAAACCATTATCATAAAGTGATTCTATATTTTCACCAACAACAGCAATGGCAGGAACTTGATTTTTCTTTGCCATTCTTGCAATACCTGCAATGACTTTTTCTTATATTTCGAGGCAAAAGGTAATCCAGTGTCTTCTTTGACTGGTAGTGCATCAATGTCCGTTCTTAACCTAATTATTGGATGGTCTTTATTGTCTTGTAACATTGCGACTAATCTAGTTCCAAGGTACTGGTGAAAATGATGTCTTAATCCGATCGTATAATCTTTGATTTCCTTAGTTAGGTTCTTTACATTCATCTGTTATTCTTCTTTGTTTGTTTTATTCAATAGAATTGTCAAATTAAGTACAATACAGATATGCCTCAAAGGAAACTAAAAGACATGCTTTCTGTTAGAATTTAGGGTTCATGCCTTTTAAGGATTTTATTCAGTGTCTATTCTAACGGGCTTGACATTTAACGGCGTTTCTTTTTTTGATTGATTAGCGAAATGCATAACCCCTTACATACTCTCTTTGCGACAATGAAGCAAAATGAAAATCTAGGGTCTTAACATTTCTCCCTTGTCCCATGAAACAATTAATCGATTCAATCTTCTTAGCCGAGTTTCTTCTTTTTTAGCACTCATTACCCACCAAATAGAATCTCTTCTGTACGAAGGTGGAAGCTGATTAAAAAATTCCCAAGAACTTGGATGTTTTCTAATTTCATCCTCATATTCTTTCGTTAAAGTAACGTTCCTATGAACGGAAGAATAACCTGTTTGATCATTTCTTTGATTGAAAACAGTCAATCCCTCAGGCCTCATTTGATTGTGTTCTATCAGTTTATGCACCTTTTGCACATTAACTTTACTCCAGAGGCTATTAGGCTTACGTGGAGTAAAGCGAATTTTATAGCAATCTTCATCAACTGTTTTTCGTATCCCATCAATCCAACCAAATGACAGTGCACAATCTACTGATTCGGACCAAGTGAGACTTGCTTTATTGGTCTTTTTCTTAAAAAAAACTACCCAAATTTCACTAGCTGTTTGGTGATGAATATCCAACCAATCAATAAATTCTATTTGATTACTAAAAAATAGCACTTCACTCATTTTTCCAGCCATTCTAAAATCATTTGATTAAGCTCTTCAGGTCTTTCTTCTTGAATCCAATGACCAGTGTTTAAACTCTTAATGTCTATATTAGGTACAAAATCTTTTATATTTGGAAGCGGCGGAATAATATCTTTCTCACCATAAATCATCAATGTTGGCTGATGAAGAATAGGAGATGCGCCACCTAATAAATGCCAATTACGATTTAAATTTCTGTACCAATTGATGCTTGGAGTGAAACCTGTCTTATTGAAGGCTGTGATATAAACAGAAAGATCATCATCGCTCATAACAGGTTCACCTAACGGCTGGGTTGCTTTAGCTAGATTAATCATTTCCATTCCTTCAACAGAGCCTTGTGATGGAACATTCTTTCGATATAAGTTACGAAGAAATTGGGCTGCATTTTCGTCTAATACAGCATCTGCAACACCTGGTTGTTTGTTAAAGTGAACAAAATAGTAATCATCGCCAAAAGCTTCTTCCATAAAATCAATCCAAGGTCTCTCTCCTCGAACTTGGTAGGGCAAGCATAAGTTAATCATTTTATTAACACGTTCTGGATGCAGCAAAGCCATACTCCAAACAACACTTGCGCCCCAATCATGGCCCATAAAAATGGCATCTTTGTATTGGTAGTGATCCAAAAGAGCAACAAGATCACCCGTTAAATGTTCAATATCATATTTTGTGACTTCTTTTGGACAAGAAGACTCTCCATACCCTCGTTGATTAGGAATAATAACGTGATAACCTGCTTCTACAAGAGGAGTCACTTGATGTCTCCAAGAAAAGGCATGCTCTGGCCATCCGTGGCAGAGAACGATAGGTTGCCCCCCATTTTTTTGTCCAGCTTCAAAAACCTCTAGCTCCACACCGTTACCTGAGATAAGTGTTGGTGTTGGAAATTCATAATTGTTTGTCATTTAACATCCTCCTAATTAAAATAAAAGTATCTTACAATGAGAATATTATCATGGACGTTTGACAACGGTCTGTCAGCTTTGAGAAACTCACTTAATGATATTTGTCAGCCATCAATCTGAGTTTGGAAGCAATTTTTTTGCGCATTTCTTTTGGAGCTAAGACCTCTATATGCTCTCCAAAACTAAATATGAGAGAGAACAACCATTCTTTTTCGGGGAATGTAGCTGTAACAAGAAGTTCACCTGTTTCTAACACCGCAATATCTTCTTTATTAAAAACATCCTTCACACGAGACTTCATTTGAGGGGAAACTTTTAAGACAATTGTTGTCATTGTTGTTTGTTCATTTAATAATGCCATAATCTCGTGATAGGATTTTTCTCGACGTTCAAATGATTGATTTTCAATGTGAAAATCACTTATACGGGAAACTCTAAATATTCTGAAGTCTTCTTTTAAAAGACAATAAGCAAATAAATACCAAGTATAATTTTTAAATATGAGCGACATAGGCTCAACTTGTCTTTTGCTGACGATATTATCATAATTTCTGTAGTCAATAGTCAGTAAATTAGTCTGTGTAATAGCTTTCCTTAGCGTCTTAACTAATGCTTTTTGATTTGGAGAGTCTCCATAAGGATGTAAATCAATGATGATTTGTTCCATATGCAGCTTTAGATAATCTACCTTGTTTTTAGGAATGATATTTTGTAGTTTTTCTATGGATGATTCTAACTCAATGTCGTCAACTGTGAAATTAATATCCTTGAGAACAGAAATAAGGGAGGACAGGTTATTAAGAGTTAGTACTTGATGATTTAATTTATAACTCTCATAAATGCTGAATCCACCATTGTTTCCGGAATGGGAAATGATGGGAATACCAGCTAGATTGATTGTTTCAATATCTCGGTAAATAGTCCGGACCGACACTTCAAATTTCTCAGCCAATTCATTTGCTGTTACACGATTTCTATTAAGTAACATCACAATAATGGTTAACATACGTTCTATTTTCATCTTGTTCTCCTTAAAAATATATTTTTTTATTATGTAGTAGAATCAATTTCATAATACGCACTTTTAAAAAATCATAAAGAAACAGAATTTCGATGATTTCTTAAAAAAACGAATGAAATAGCTAATTATGCTACAGAAAGTTGTAGTTGGGAAAGCCGATCAACTGCCAGTTTGCAGGCGTTGTACGCAAGATGAACCAAATCAAAATGGACTTTAGCTTTCTTCCCTGTACAATGGTAAATCTGATTCAATAGAAAATAACCTTTAAGATAGGCTTTTACGCGCTCAACGGCACTTCGTTCCTACTTTCATATGCCCCTTTATATGGTCTTTTAGTAGTGAGTTTGATTTTGCAAGCGGTAAAGTCTTTAGATGCAATAATGCCCGCTATAAAAGCTAGCTTTGCCAAAGTAAAAGTAAAACCAAAATATAAATCAAAAACTGAGATTCATCATATAGTAGCGCAAACAGCACCTCTTGCACAAGCTGCCCGAAATATTATAAAAAATGTTGATATAAAAATTAATGATAAAATTAATTTAATTGAGTTAAAAACAGGTCTACACAGACGTCTTCACACAAAACTGTATTATGGTGCAATTAATGTACTAATGGAGTCATCATACAGTACTAAAAAAAAGAAAAATGACAACTTAAAAAGTGTAAAAGCTATGTATAATCTAATTAAGATTTGGTTAGGTAAATTTAATGCCTGGGCACCATTTTAAGGGGGATATTATGTTAGGTCTGAACCTTATTTATAAATTTAAAACATCTTACTCATTATCATATGCGAAGAAAAAGGGATTGATAGCCAGATGTGCGGGGAGCACTATGATCCATGATTTTCATTCAGGGGAAGAAACACATAGATTAAAAAAACCGGCTCATCCATCACAAGTATTATTTTCAGATGACGAAAGATTTCTTATAGTAAAAAATACGTTAGGAAATATTTATGTATACGAAACTATTAATTTTGAAGTTGTTTCGATTTTTAAAAATACTAAATCCATCGAAATGATTGAGGGGAAATTTTTGTTTAATCATGAACAAAATAAAATAGTGGATGTTGTTAAAATGGATGGAATTGAACAAATTGTCGCACTAGATCTGGAAACGAAGATGATTTCTCCAATCCTATCTATTCCTAATGAGGGTATACAACAAATTATCACCTGTAATCAACGAATTGAGGGTAAGTACATTTTTACAATCCTAAGCCTATGTAATGAGACGGAACGTTTCATGTTTAATTTACTTGTATTAGATATAAAGAATGATAACATCCAACATGAGTTAATTAAAACCGAATTTGTTTGGGATAAGATTGTTTATATAAAAACAAAGGACCAATATCTTATTGTCTCAGGAAATGAAATTTTATTAGTAAATAATAATTTAAGTATTATTGAAAATAAAATAAAATTACCCAATGAAAATCCAAATTTAATGGCAGGTAGTATCCACCTTTCTAAACTAGAAGACTCTGTTCTAATAATTTACAACCATATCTTATATTTAGTACAAATAGAACAACTTGAACTGATTAATTCGGTGCCAATCGAATATGTATGTTTTGCTGAATATATTAATAATGATGAACTGATATTTATTGGGACTTGGAAAAATGGATTTGTTTTAAAGAAGTGACCTGCACCGGTGCAGAAACAATTCGGAAAATTAACTACAATTTGAAGCCTTTGACAATCATAAATATTAAAAGCTGTGTCAAACTTCCAATCAAAATCTGTATTTGAGACACATATAAACACTTTTAGGCTGCTTGATTCCCATATTCAATGGGCGTTAAGTAGCCTAATTTTTCTTGTATCCGTTCCTCATGTTGATTTGAAATTAAGTTCGATAAGATCGCATTGTGAATTTCTAGAAAAGCTAATTGCAGATATGAAATAAAGTTGGGTGCAGGTTAGTGGAAGAAGAATGGAATGTTCTTTTATGAAAATGGGTTTTTGTGGTAATGTGGGTGTATATCTAATATTAAAAGGGTGGAGGAAGTTAAAGTGAATAAAGTATTGATTCTTGGAGCTAGTGGTCTTATAGGTAAAGCCTTAATTGAAGAATATAAAGATGTTTTTGATCTTTACGGTACATATTCTTCTTCTACTACAAACTTGTATAGGGAACAACAATTCCAGATAAACATAACAGAGATCGATAAACTTAAGGGAATTCTTAGAACAATCAATCCTGATATTGTAATATCTTGCTTAAGGGGAGATTTCAAACAACAATTAGAGTTCCATAAGCAATTGGGCTTGAATTAAAAAATAGCAAATGTATTTTATATTATTTCTCTACGGCAAATGTATTTGACGCTGATGTTTCAAAACTCCATTTTGAAACGGATATACCTACTGCAAAATTAAAATACGGAAGATTCGAAATAGAGTGTGAAGATATGTTGAAACAAATGTTAGGTGAACGTGCAATTATTATCCGAATTCCAGCCATTTGGGGTAAAGATTCCTTAAGAATGAATCAAGTTAAGCAAGGTATTGGAAATAATAGTTAATTTATTGATGTATATAGTAATGTAGAATGTAACAATTTATTGGATACTCAGTTAGCTAAACAACTAATGTTTATAATTGAAAATAATCTTAAGGGAATATTTCACTTAGGTTCGATTGATATGCTGAAACAAGCAGAATTTTATGAAATGCTGATGGATGCTATCTCAGGAAATAAGGACATTTTACGATTTAAAAAATATGATGAAACAGACAAGATATTTTATTTAGGATTGAAGTCAATGCGTAATGATATTCCAGATTTTCTTCAGAGTACAAACCAAAGTGTTATTTCAGAACTAATATAACAATTTTAGAGATAGTAAAGACATAGAAAATTAACCCTTGCTCATAGTTGTTTGTCTTACATTTGTTACATTACCAATTACATAATTACATAATTTGTAAATTAGAGAAAATATAAATAAAAATGTTTCTTTAACTATAGTGGTGCTTTAGTTGAAGATTCGCGTTCCGGAATAATCAATCTTTATTATAAAAATGAATAGCAACAAACAGATAAAACCTCGTATTTTGATCAAACTTTGTTCAAAATACGAAGTATAATTTAATCAGGAAACTGAGGATTACCAGCAAATTTTAATCAATCTTTTTTCAAAAGTGACAAATGAACTTACTAGTTGTTATTGTAAACAGTTAATCTTAAATCATTAATCATACATATGCCAAAAGTAAAAAAATTAATCAAAATAATGCCAAAAGCTATAGGTAAATTCAATTTAAATCAATATAACACTTTTAATTCGATTGGGTATTAAAACCAAGTAGCTTGAAAGGGTTGGTATTACTATGTTGGCAAATATATCGCTAAGAAATTGGCAAAGATATACTTAAAATCTCACCCTTATTTACTAAGGATTTTGGCGTTTTTTTATTTCAAGTAATTGCATTGAGTAATAAAAAATCGTAGTCGATTTCATTGTTAATTATTAAGGAGGTACATATGTGTTAATAATTTAATTACTAAGTATAGAGAATTGTATATACCAACCATCAAAAAAATAGTAATAAAATTAATTATTAAAATATTTAAAATAACTAACGATATTCTTTTAAGAGTTCTTTCCTTACAGTAGAACTTTATTTTTCGAAAATAATCATTCAACTTTTCTATAGCCCATGTTGATTCATAAAAAAATAATTCTTTAATTACAGGCAAGTAATAACTATTAAGCAAGGTATAATCTGATCTAACTATGCTGGAACTATATAATTCATTGTCAATTAATTCTTCCGTTGATGTATTAGTAACTTTTAAGATAAATTTAGTCCAATATTTTTTGGATTTTTGTTTTACTAAGTAATTTTCATAAACAGTTATACTTTCGAATGGTCTTATATTATCGAACGCGAATTCTTGTTTATACATCCTTTTATTACTATAATAAAAAAATATATCGAATTGTATAAAGTCTATTTTCTTGTCACCTAAATTATGCAATACAATTTGTCTGAAAACTTTTTTATTACCATTTAGGAATTCTATTTTATCTCTTACTTCTATTTTTAAAATACTGTTCTCCGCTTTGTTATTATTTTTACTATAGTCTCGATATTCTTCACTCTCTATTTGTTTATATTTAACATCACTAATTTTAAAAAATGAAAAAACACTTATAATACTTATCCAAAACACTAGAACACCTAATAAATCAATAATATCAAGACCCTCAAAAGAATATTTTATTATAGGACTAATCAAAAAAATAATAGTTAATAATAAGCCAGTAAATTTAATAATTCTCCATTTTTTTGCAAGTTTAATAGCTTCTGAAGATATTTTTATCTTATTTGTTTGCTTTTCATCTTGCTCATTTAGAATTTCTACGAATCCTCGTAATCGATCATTGAATTGTTCTTTAAGTAATATTTTTCCTTCTGTTGATGCAAGAAGAGTATCCGAAATTAAATTACCATTTATTAAATTTAACTTATCTTTATTCACTTCTAATCCTAGTTCACCTAAGTATTTATTTAATTCTTGTTTGACTAAATTATTAATGAGTTCTAAGTTGAATTCTATTTGTGTAATCTTAATATTTGTATTTTCAGTAGTAATATTATCCAAATCTGATTCTAGATACGCTTTTTGTGCTGTAGGACTAAAATTACCAATGAATACAACTTCATATTCCTTTGCGTTTGTATTAGCATTTACTAACGAATTTATAACTTTATCGATATTTGATGGTTTAAAATCATTTTTTGTAGATTTTACTTGTATTACTTTAATGCTGTTATCTATAAAAGTGATTTCAATATCTACTTTTTCTTCGTCAGGCTCTACTAAAATATTTTTCCATGCTGTTATCCTAACAGATTCTAAGACACTTATTAATGCTTGCAAGTATAAACCCCTTGAAGCATGACGACCTCCATTCATTAAAACATCTCCTAATAATAAAATTTAATCCCTTTAGTATCAAGGGTTCTAAAACAAAAGGACATTACGTGGTGCCCACATAAACTAAACTATGGTGCGATGATTCAATCACAGATTATTCGATTGTAGAGCGTATTCCAACGATAAAGGATTTAAGCAACCATTTAGTCATGATCCATTATTTCGCTTAGATTGTGGTTCTCTTGTGTCGGATGTAGTGCCTTTTGAAGAAATAAATGCTGTATTTTTATATATAATAGCAGTCGATTTGTCAAATTCGAATAGATAGAAGAAGAATTGTATAAAAAAATTAGATCTATTGTTTATTAAAGAATTATTAGAGTTGCTTATTTTTTACCAAATTATCTAAATAAGAAATATGTTCCACTTAATTCAACGATACCTTCAAAATATTTACATCAAATTAAATATTCAAGATATAAACCTAACGTTCTTTAAAAATGTCATGACTTTATATGTGTAAATGCTGTTTTACGAACGTACAAAACACTCTTTTAACCATGTACATTCCAATTGTTTATTGCAAAGAACTCCTTCCTGGAATAGTTTTAGTAAATAGTAAAATCACCATAATTCTTTCTGAAACATTAGGTATTATTTTAATTAAAACTACATATGGGCGCGGTTTCGAGAGATAAATTGATAAGGTATAAACTTTTGGTTGTAATTGTATTTATTATATGTAAATAATGGTTATATAAAATAGAAACAAGCATAGCTGAAAAATCGAAACATTCTATAGTGGGGTATTACATTTGGGGATATTTGGTGAGAAATTAAAAAAATTACGTGAAAGTCGAAAAGTTAATTTAAGAGATTTAGCAGGAGTTATAAAAGTAGATCACACTGTATTAAATAAAATTGAAAACGGAGCTCAGAGCCCTGATATGGAGACGCTAGAAAAAGTAGTGGACTATTTTGGTGTCCCAGCGGATTACTTTATTAATCCGACGTTAAAGTTACAGGATGCAAATATAATGAATTTTTCGCAAGGTGATTTATTAAACGCTTTTAAAAGAGTTCTTGATGAATATCTAGAAGAAAAAGAAAAATCGTTTAAAGGCAATGATTTAGGGCATTTTGTTCGAAATGATTTTGTAGAAATCCTTAATGAAACAATGTCACTAGATGAAAGTAAATATTATGTAGGAGGATCAGTTGGACAAGGTGTATGGGCAACAATTCCTTGGATAAGCTGTTTTGATCGCTCAGTAACAGTATCTGCAACAAATGGCTATTATCTGGTTTATTTATTTAAAGAAGATATGTCAGGATTTTATATAAGCTTGAACCAAGGTTATACATATTTCCGTGAAAAATATGGTGCAAAAGAAGGGCGGATTAAAATTCAACATACAGCCAACTTGATTCGATCAAAAGTGGCCGTCCCAGCAGAATATAATTTAACACATATCGATTTAGGCTCAAATCGTGGCTTAGCTATTGGTTACGAAAAAGGCCACATTTATGGTAAGTACTATGATGCCAGTAGTATTCCTTCAGAAAATGAATTGATTGCTGATTTTAAGGTGCTTTTAGGGTTATATCAAAAAATCGTTACATTAATGAATGGACGATCTGTAAAAGAATTTAACGATTATTTATTATTACAAGATGATCATAAATTTTTAGAAATAGATGAAGAAAACTACCAAGCAAAAGCGAATGAAATTGCAAACGGTCAATTTATGCCCCTTTTTGCACCAGAGGAGGAGCCACGTCCACCTAAAGATGCAGTTGTTGATGAAGGGGGGAAGGAGCGCTACCCAAGAAGTGCGAAAGAAGCGGCGGATGCCTTATTACGCGCGAACTATAAATGTGAAGTTGACCCGAAGCATGAAACATTTACTGGTAAGGCAACAAACCATCAATACGCTGAAGCACATCATTTTATAGGCATATCACATCATAAAAAATTTCCAGAAGTCGACCTTGATCGTGCAGCCAATATTGTTTGTTTATGCCCGACATGTCACCGCAAAATTCATCATGGTGTAGATGAAGTTCGTTTGCCAATGATTGAAGCACTGTATCAAAAAATTAAAAAACGATTAGAAAAAGTAGGTATAGAGGTTACGATGCCCCAATTAAAAGAGTTTTATGGTATTTCAACAAAGTGATTCAAATACATAAAGATTATTCGACTTATGAAAAAGAAAGCAGACATCAACTCAATCCACCACTGAAGATTGTTATATTAATTGATAAAAGGATTATTGGGGGTCTTTCCTATGGATCATTTGAACGTGTTTAATGCATACAAAAATAAAGCGCATCATCATGAGGATGAACTAACTAGAACATTTTTGATATTAGTTAAAAATATCCCATCAGTACAAATTATGTTTTTAGAGTTGGTTCGTCAGGAACTATTAAATTTTGATTTAAAACGAGATGAGCAAATCGAGTCGATTGCTATCGGTGATTTAACTGTTGAGTCAGTAAGTACACAGCTAGGAAATACGAATGAATTATTTAGAGGTGCCGCTACTGAAGGTCGTAAAGTAGTATCAATTATTATTTCTGATGACAAACTTAATATGGAGACTAAAGTCGAAAATGATAGTCGTGGTGCTCGTTATGATGGGGTTATTTTTGCTGATCCAGGGTGGCTGTTCATCGTTGAAAATAAACCACTTCGAGATAATATTTGGTTACGTCAGCTCAACCCTTCATTTTTAGAAGAAGTGGGAGTGAAAATAGTAGAGCAGGTTTGTGCTTTATCTTGGCGTACAGTAATAGAGAGACTTAATATGATAGTACAAAATGCGATGGTATCTGGCTTAGAAAAACAACTTATTGAAGACTTTATTGAGTATGTCGATCATGAATTTTCTTATTTGAACCCATATACTCAATTTGCAGTATGTAAAGGGAATCAATATTTATTAAATAAACGTTGTGTGGCTATATTAGAAGCGATGAAGATTAACGGAGAAAATGCAGTTGTAGATTATCATCGGGGATGGAAGCACTATGCGGAAAGTAAGAAAAATACAGTGAAGCAAATTGCTCTTGATTCTAGTGTTGAAGGAGATGACTGGAGTATTCATTTATGGCTTTATGCTGGAGATACAATGTATTCTTCTAAGAATACATATTCAAACTTAGATATTGAAAAGGTAAAGGATTTATTTAATATAGGATTTAAACTTTCAAGTAATTTTCATGTATCTTATCGCTCAAGTAACTTGTTGTGGTTTGATGGAAAATTAACTTTTGAAGAGTATATTCAATATTGGAAAAAGAATGCGCTAACGTTACGTCAATCAAAAAGAGAAGAGTTTATAGATTTATTCCAATCATTCGAAAACAGTGGCATGATTTTACCTGAAGATCAACATCGAATACAAGAAAAGATTTTATGTAAGAATTATGACCGTTTAAATGTTTGTCCAGGTTTCGTAATGAAATATACGTGGACACGTGAAGAAGCTAGTAAACTAGATCAACGAAATCAGTTTCTTGAGGATTTAAAAGAAAAAATTAAAATCGCCTTTGAAGCAATAGGTGATGAGATTGAACTTTCATAGTAAAAAATGTTGGAGTTAAATAAAAACGTCAAAACCATTACAAATTTAAGGTTTTGACGTTTTCGAATTTTATATACTAGTTTTCAAATTTGAATTCGAAATTAAGTACTGGATTTTATGATCACTTTAAAGATGAAAAAGTAGTACCAAAACACTCTTTTAGGTTATTAACTCTCCTCAAAAAAGTCTAAATCCATCCGCTTTATTGTAAAGGTTTGAACATTCGACACACCAACATTGTATAAAAACATTAGCTCTGTAAGTTTCATCCCATCAATTAAAATTAAAGATTTATCGATACTCCCGGAATATTCAATTGCTTCTTTTGTAAAGCGAGATGTAGTGATAAAAATTCCTTTGTTAGCTTTAAAGCCTACCAAGCTTCCAACAAATGCTTGGATATCGGGTCTTGAAACTGGATTGGCCCAACGTTTTCCCTGTAAGTAGATTTTATCTAATCCTAGGACGTCTTCTTTCACAATGCCATCGATTCCACCATCGCCAGATTTTCCTACTGCTTTTCCAGCATCTGAAATTGATCCCCCGTAACCCATTGCGACGATTAAGTTTACAATTAATTGCTCAAAGAATTGAGGCGAGCATTCCATAATTTTTTCTAATAGTTCAGTTTGCAATGACTACTTTAAGATTAGATAGCTTTCATTCATAATTTCTAATGGGGTTCTGGAATCCTCAGAAATAACTGTTTTTATATCAGAATCTGTGGAAGGTTTTGTACGATTTTTAAATTCTAAAAATTGGGCGTACCGTTCTAATACTTTCTGATTGATTTCTTTAACAGACGAATCTTGAAGAAGTTTTAATCCTTCTGGTGTAATTTTAAATACAGCGCGTTTGGGGCTACTGATTAGACCGGCGTTTTTAAGGTAAGTACGTGCCCAACCTATTCGATTAACGACAACTGTTTGATTCCCACTAGGGAGGAGTTCTTCTACTAGTTCTTCTGATAAATTGAAATGTTGAGGTAAAAATTCATATAATTCTTTTAATGTATGCTCATTTTCATCTTTTAGATAGTCTAAAAAGGGATACATAAATTGTTCATAAGTAGGTATTTGCAAGTAAGTCACGCCTTTATATTAATTTTTAAAGTCTATATTTTTATTTTACGATAATTGGATAAGATATGGGACATAATGTTAGATTATAAGGAAAATATATAAGTTATAAAACCTGAGAATTATGAGACATATTTAAAAAGCTCAATAGGTATGGCAGTGATGACCAATACTATCGAGCTTTTTGCGTTCAGTTAAGGTGTTTTTTATTTTCTTTTTATATTTAATAAAGACATCAAGCCAAACCAGACTACAGCTATACTTAAGCAAATAGTAGATAATAGACTTTCTAGACTTTCGCCTATTTTGATAATTAGTAGGTATAGACTAGCTATGAACATCAAGGGTACACCATATTTAAATGTCAATTTATTCCTATGCTAATAAAGATGCAAAGAAACCAGTTATGCTTTAGTGATCTACCACAACCAAAATTCAGATCCTTGACTAACAATAAGTCTATCTAACCAAGTTGTAAAGTTCATGTTTAATTTTATTGCATATTCAACAGGTTCTCCGCCTTGATAACGAATCAAATAAGTTTGATGTCCTTTTTCTACTTGAGAGGAGTCAATAATAATATAGTCTCCATTATCTACAGAAATGGGGTACCAATTTTTAGGGAAGTAGTCAAGGTACTCAAGATATTCTTTATGAACTTCTTCAATACTAAGCAGTTCAAATCCTCCGCCATATTCAACATCTGAAAAGAGTAACGCTCCATTATGTTTAAGCAGGAATTCTTTATAGTCAACTGGAAGAAAAAATCCAGTTTTTTTAACAAAACGACCTACATCTTTGATTGTGGCCGGATTGTTAAACTCAAATTTTACATTGTATAGATAACCTTCATCTCTTTGAACTACTAATATATTTTCAGGATCCAATCGGCTTTTTAAAGCATCTATTGATTTAGTAATAATACTGTCCAAATTATACTCCTCCTCAACTACTAGTTATCATCGGGCATTTCCGATACAGAAGAGCTATTTAGCTTTTTGCATTCAGAGACTTTCAGTTAATACAATAAGTTAAACTAATCACCATAACCAATATCTAGCTCCTTGTGCGACGATGAATCGATCAAGCCATGTTTCAAAATTCATTGATAATCTTTGAATATCTCCAACTTGAACATATATTAGATAGTCGTCATCCCCATTAGCAACTTTTTCTGAATCAATGAACATATAGTCACCATATCCTTTATAATATCCGATCATATACCAATTATTATCATACGCACTTTTATAATTTAAATTTGTATCATATTCATTTAAATAATTTAGTATTCCTTTTATACTGAATAGTTCAAAGTAATCCACGCCATCAGAAAATAATTTTCCACCATTACATAATTTTAAAAATGCACAAAAGTCTTTCGGCAAAATATGATTAGTTTTTAAAGAAAATTCTTTTAACTCTTGGTCAGTTACTGGTTTGTTCCAATCACATGTAACATTTAGGATTTCCCCATTCTCTCTTTGTAGAGTTATGGTCTTCTCTTTTTCTAATCGTTTATTTAAAGATGTTAAAACTAATTCAATTGACATACTGAATCACCTTTTTTCGAATAGTTTCACCAAGGAGATACAATGACTCTGTTGAGTGAGTAAGGCAATTAATATAAATTTGATTTTTTATTGCTCTTCTCCTACAAATTTTTAGTCGTTTTCTTTTTTAAAACTTTTTATTAACGTATCAGGAATGATAGAAAAGAGAACTATTTCCGATATAATAGCTATGAAGAGTGATAGCGAAATAACCTTATTCATAAGTAATATCACTAATGCTAAGATAATGAGTAATTGCCAAACCAATTATTGAATTTAAAACTACTTTAAATTGTTTAATCAAAACTGGAATTTTTCTTAAATAAAGATACTAATGCTAAAAGTAAAAATGCTTTAGCAAATGTTTTTGTAAATTCCTTATAATCATTAGGTATATATTGACTGGTGATAAACGCTATTACTGCCATTACTATATAAGTTAAAATGCTTTTTAATTTTGTATTTTTTATTGTAATTAAATACATTAATGATTCAGCAAATAAAATGATAAGTAAAAGAATAAGTAAAAGAATAAATATACGTATTAATACATAACCCAATGTTTTCATCTTCTTTTAAACAAAGATATCAAAGAATTGATACCCTTTATTGATACCTTTTTTTATAGAATTAAATTTTTCTATACCACTTCATCTATAGTGCACGCATCTAGAAAAAAATGATTGCCAAACAATTTTCCGTTTAGCAATCACGTATTAAAAAACAACAAACACATACCTTTAGCTTAAAATAACCGTCATTCCTATTGCAGTAAGAAAAGCGATAACAAATGCCCCTACAATCATCCATTGTGGTGTATCTTTTTTTCCGCCACTCGTCACAAAATATTCAGTAACTCTAACAACCAAAAATAAAACTAAAGCTGGTATAGCTAAAACATTAGTTGTAAGCTCTTTGCCTGTTACGAGCATTAAAGAAACGAATAACATTACGTATACTAATGCTACAAAAAATCCATTACTCAATGGACCTAGAACTCCAGATTCATTTAACTTTTTCTTATTTGTAGTCATAGACAACATTAAATCCTCCTCTAACTATTTCTTCTGCGAGGCCGAAAGCGAAAAAAGAAAGAACATTTGAGTGAGTTTCCTCGTTCTCGCGTTCTTTCTTTTTCTATTACCGAAACCTGCTGCAACTTAATAATTATTAAGCTTTGACTTCTTATTTTTAAAGAATTTCATAATCAAAACGATGATAATTGTCCAAAAAGCAATAAAACCTATTGTAAAAAAATATCAAGGTAATTCACCACACTCATCGCTATTACCTCCTTTAAATATGAGGGTTATCTAAAATGGTCCTTTATAAGTAACCTTTCTTTTATATGCAATTCCTTGACCGCCTATGGTAGTCCCATAAACGCTTTACGAATGAAAACTAGATATTTAGATTCATCTATACGCTTGTTTATCTGGCTTACTAAATTTATTAATTAGAAGTTGAATACTACCACCTAAAAGACCAAATATAATTACACCTGTCCATGGTACGTTAGCTTTAAATACATTATTTTGTATATGAACATAAACAATATCTTGACCCAAAATCGTAGGTTGAAAATTAAAAGATTCTACTTTAAATAGCATAATAGCAATGGTTCCTAAAAATGTAATTAAAGAAAAGGTAATAATACTAAATAGAATAGCAACAACAATTGTATATGATTTTTTCATCTCTACTATCTACCTCCTGATTTTTTCTAAATTACCTTGATAATCCTTCTATCAGGAGAAAAACAGGGAAATATTAAGAATACTTATGATAGGTAAACATTGTACCCCTCAAAAATAATTAAAAATCACAACTAAATTAGCAGTCTCTAAACATGCTATTCACCAGTGAATTTGGAAAGAAATTTTATCAATCTATATATTAATCAATGTTAAATTTAACTTGAAATTTAAAAATCCCTCTCTTAAGTAGTACAATACCATTATCCATAAAAGTTTCAAAATCAAGTTTTGTTGAAAATTGAACAAAGATTGATAAAAGTCAGAAAATAAAACTCTGCTTTCTAAAATATGAATTTGCGAAATTACAATAGGGAGCTTTTGCTAGAACAATACTTAGGGTGTTTTGAACAATTAATGAGGCAGATATTTAGGTGTGTGCGATTTGGTGGAGAATGGAGAGGGTCATTTCCAATTTGATTTTCGAGGTAAGATGTATTAAATATGACAAACTCCACTTTCATAAAAGTGGAGTTTGTCTGGTATGAAGCAAACATTTATAAAGTTAATTTCCTAAAAATATCAAACTGCCTCATTTTTCTGTTTCAAAAGGCATCGATGCTGGTCACCCACGACTTTTGATGGTTGTATTAGAGGTATCAAAGTACTTATAAAGTCCTATAGAGAAACCTATGCCACCAATCTATAAAAGTTTCAAAATCAACTTTTGTCAACAATTGAACAAAAATTGAAAAAAGTCAGGAAACTATCTTTTGCTTTTTAACACGGCAAGTATTGAGGTGTGTAACATTGGTGAGGAATAGATTTTGAAGTATTGCAGAACGGATAGGTTGTTAGTAAAGTGAATAGAAAGTGGTTCACTTTGAGAATAGCTACAAAGTAGAAATATTTAATGAAGAGATGGAGTAAGTGATTATTGCACATGTGATGAATTTAAATTAAGCAGTAGCTTCATCAGCATCGCATTAACAAGTAGAAGAAGGAGGTTATACAATGATACAGTTGCATATTGAAAGTAAGAAAAAACCGGAAATTTATCGAAAATTATTGTTACCGAAGAACAGTAGTTTTTCCATGCTAGATGAGATTATATTACTAAGTTTTGATTTGGATGGGGCGGACTATTTTGATTTTGAAATTGTTAAAAAAGATGGACGAGTATCTAAAGAAAAGATTTGTTTTTTACCTAAAAATGATAAGGAATTAGATACAGATGAAGAGTTGGTCGATAAATGGCTTCGAGAATCCGGTGATGAAGCCATTGCACATGTAATTGATAATAGTGCATCATTTACTATTCGATTAGAGAGCAATGAGGATTTACCGATGAGCTCAGAAACTCCTTTATGTATTGCTGGAGCAGGCAATATTCATACAGGTAAAATGGACAAGATTGATTTGGAGGAAATTAATGAACTGATACGGGAGGATGAAGAGGCAAATAGTTTACTAGAAAACCTGGAGCCAGATTATCTTACTTTATTGGAGCTTACTAATGACCTAAAAAAATTAAAACCATGGCAATATTTAAGGGATGATGAAGTCGTAGCCATTCACTTTGAAGATGTAGATTACAAAGTACTTGTTTCTGTTATGGGAGCTGGTGGTGAAGAGTTTGGATTAATGATTTTTGACATGGAGCTTGGCTATAATAGCTTAGAAAAAATTCTATTTGAGAAAAATTTATCGAGCGATTTTTCCTATGGTTTAAATGCTTTAACTGTGAATTTTGTTGATAGAGAAGAATTAGATACAGCAGATTATCTGCTAATTAAAGATTTTGGGCTGTCGTATAGAGGGAAGAAGAACTGGATTCAATTCCGTAGCTATCTGGAGGGAACGCATCCTGAAAGACCAAATTATCTTGAGGTAGAGCTTTTAATTGATGTTGTAAGTAGGATGATTAATATTACAGAAGCTCGGAAGGATGGCTGGGAATATCCACAGCTAGCTGCACATCAATATCCAACGTTTAAAGTGCAAATGGATGGTGAGTTACAAGAAATCTATATTTTGCAAATAAATATGACGAAGCCAACGTATGAGTGCTACGAGGAAATTTCAATGTTTGAAAAAGCAAAATATAAGAAAAAACCTAAAAGTGCATTACAATTAGAATATGATTTATTTTATATGCCTTTTGGCGTAGAATCGGAAGAAACGAACCGCACTGTTTATCCGATTTCTGGTATGCTTGTTGAACGAGGAAGCAATTTGGTTATTGAACACGAAATGCTTTCTATGCCTAAAACGCCACCAATTGCACAAGGCATGTTATGGGCATTTTTACAAGGCTTAGAGGTAAGACCAAGTAAAATATTTGTCTCTAAAGAATTAAGACCGATGCTTCAGCCACTAGCAAAAATTGTCGGGGTGGAGCTTGTAGAAAGTGAACTTCCTGGCATTCGAGAAGTGAGAGAATTTTTGAAAACCGTACCAATGAATTTATTTGGAGAATAGCGCAAATATTTTCTCAACATTATATAGTAAATTTACTTTTACTTGAACAGATAAAAGGTACACAAATATATAATTTATTAATTAATTTCGTATGTAATAAAGCAGACAAATACTTCTATCAGAGTATTTGTCTGCTTATATAATGATATTATAAATATCCCCAAACCATACATAATATTGTCCCGAATACTGTAACAAGGGCAATAATTAAAGCATAGTAAATGTTTGTAAAGATTGCTCCTTTATCCTTCGTTTCACTTGCGTGCATAAACACAATCAGTTGAAGGGTTGCCTGAATAAATGCTGTGACAAGTAAAATCGTCATAATAATGGGAAAGGATACATCCAGAAAATAAACACTAACTGCGATTAAAGTTAGGATTATTGAAAGTGCAAAACCTATTACTTGTTTAAGAGGGAATAAATTGCTCATTTTATACCATTCCTTTCAAGTAAATGAAGCTGAATATAAAGATCCAAACGACATCTAAGAAGTGCCAATATAGGGAGAAAATAAAAGCTTTATTAGCTGTTTGTGGAGTCAGTCCACGTTTTATTAGTTGTAGGACAATAAGGAATCCCCAGAATACACCGAATGTTACGTGACCTCCATGAGTTCCTAGTGTTGTTAGTAATATAGCTGTGAAAGCACTTGTTTGTAGTCCTGCACCAATATGAATGTAGTGAGCAAACTCAGCAACTTCAAAACCTATAAATGCTAGACCAAGAAGTAGTGTGATCACGAAGAATGTAATCATGGCCTTCTTGTTTTCATGTCGCATGGCATGTATTCCTAACCCGATCGTAAAGCTACTTGTTAGGAGTATAAATGTTTCAAATAGGACAGGCGCGAGTTCGAAAATCTCTGCCCCAGTTGGACCGTTACCAACACGATTAAATAAAACGAAGTAACCTGCAAAGAGCGTTCCAAAAAGCATAATTTCAGCGCCTAGGAAAATCCAAAAACCGAGAATGTTTAATTGATTCTGTTGTGTACTATATTCGAGTGGAAGTGTTTTATCAATCTTCATTATTTAGCACCTCGCAATTGCGTTTCTGTTTTTATTACTTCTTCTACAGATACGTAATGTCCGTGATCTTTTTCTAAAGAACGTAAAGCCATACATATAAATATCCCAATGGTAGTGATGATCGTTGGAATCCACATTCCGAATACAAAAGAAAAGCCCCAAGCAAAGAAAATACAGCTTAATATAAATGGGACACCGCTGTTATTTGGCATATGAATTTCTTCATATTTATCTGGGAATAAAACATGATTATTATACTTTGAATCCCAGAAAGCTTCAGTAGAGTTAACATGCGGTAAAATAGCAAAGTTATAATGAGGTACAGGATTTGGCGTAGCCCACTCTAGTGAACGTGAATCCCATGGATCTGAGCCAATATCTCTTGATGCGTAACGAATACTGTAGTAAACGTTATAGGCGATTAAGGCAAATCCAATTGCTAGGCCAATTGCACCTACAAACGAAATCATATTCCAAATGCCAAAACCAGTTTCTTCAGTGTATGTGTACATACGACGTGCTTGTCCATCGAGACCTGAGAAGAACATTGGCATAAACGCCACAAGCGTACTAATAGCGATAATCCATGCTGTCAATTTTCCGATTTTTTCATTTAATATAAAGCCAAACATTTTTGGCCAATAGTAATGTAAACCGGCTAACATACCGAATACAACACCAGGAATAATAACCATATGGAAATGAGCCACTAGAAACATCGTATTATGATATTGATAGTCAGCAGCTGACATTCCGAGCATAACTCCGGTTACTCCACCAATTGTAAAAGTGGGGATAAATAGTAATGAATAGAGCATTGGAGTCGTGAATTCGATTTTTCCTTTCCAAAGTGTAAATAACCAGTTGAAAAGCTTAACTCCGGTTGGAACGGCTATCGCCATTGTTGTAATAGAGAAGACACTGTTTGTTAAAGCTCCTTGTCCCATCGTAAAGAAATGGTGCGTCCATACTAAAAATGATAGGAAGGAGATAATCACCATTGAGCCAACCATAGATTTATATCCATAAAGGTTTCTCTTAGAAAAGGTGGAGATAATTTCACTGTAAATACCGAACGCTGGTAACACTAGAATATATACTTCAGGATGTCCCCAGACCCAGAAGAAATTGGCCCAAAGCATATCCATACCACCACTTGTTGTTGAGAAGAAGTTAGTTCCAAATAAGCGGTCCATAGTCCCCATAGCAAGTGCTACTGTTAATACAGGAAAAGCGAAAACGATAATAACATTAGCTACTAAAGCAGACCATGTAAACATTGGCATTTTCATTAATGTCATACCAGGTGCTCGCATTTTAAGAATCGTTGCGATCATGTTGATACCAGTCATTAATGTGCCCAATCCAGAAATTTGTAGAGCGAATAAATAATAGTTAGTACCTACTGATTGGCTATAATCGTTATTCGCTAGAGGGAAGTAATTTGTCCAACCTGAATCAGGTGAACCACCAATGACAAAGGAAATGTTTAGGAGCATTGCCCCCATAAAGAATAACCAAAAACTTAATGCGTTTAACCTTGGGAAAGCTACGTCACGAGCCCCGATTTGTAAAGGTACAACGAAGTTCATAAATGCCATAATGAAGGGCATTGCCATAAAGATGATCATCACAGTCCCATGAGTAGTGAATACTTCATTATAGTGCTGAGCATCAAGTAATTTATTATCAGGTACAGCTAGTTGAGCACGAATCATAATCGCATCTGCTCCACCGCGGAAAAGCATTAGTAATGCAGAGATTAAATACATAATCCCAATTCGCTTATGATCAACTGTCGTTAACCATTCACGCCATAAATAGCCCCATTTTTTAAAAAAAGTTAATCCGACAATGATTGCTATAATCGTTAGTGCAATGGCAACCATTGATCCGTAAATCGCAGCACTTGGATGAGGTATAGCAAATCGTTCAAAGAATTCCATAACGATTAATACTCCTTTCAAGAGTTCTATAGTAAAATAGTGGAATTTTAATAATTAAATGATTCATCATAAGAATTAGTGGTGTTTGAATGAACACTATTCTAATGAATTAGAAACCTGTGTTAATGTTCACCATGTTCACTGTCTGGTGCCGGATAAAATGTTAAGTGAGTCCCATTAAACGAAGCTTCATCCACATGACCTGGCTTTAGTAAATTATCAAATTTTTCTTCCGTTATTTCTGGAGAAGTATTTTTAATGTCCTTTACCCAGCTATCAAATTCTTCCTGATGTACTGCTTCGACTCTAAAAGTATTTTCAGCAAATCCTTTACCACTAAAACTTGCGTTTCGTCCCATATATTCACCTGGTGTGTTAGCACCTAAATGCAATGTATTCACCATATCTGACATTGCATATTTTTGCCCCCCAAGCTGCGGAATCCAGAAACTTGTAATAGGTCCGTAAGAGTAGAGTTTAAACTCAATTGGACGGTCAACAGGAATATACAGATAGTTAACTGTTTCAATGTTTTCTGCTGGATAGCTAAAGTGCCATTTCCAGTTAGATGTTGCAGCATAAATGACAAGAGGTTCTTTGTCCTTATATTCTGCAGGTGTTGATTCAACCTTATTGTTACTTTGAACTGAAACAATTGATAGGAATATAACGATCAATACAGGTATACCAACACAAATTATTTCAACTAGTGTACTTCCTTTAATGTAGGGAGGTTTATAGTTTGCGCTTTGTTTAGACGCGCGAAATCTAAATAACATATAAGCTAAGATGACATACACAACGATAAGGATAACGGACATAATCCAAATCGATAGCATTATATCTTTAGCTTGTACTTGACCCTGAGGCCCTTTTGGATCCAATACTAACAACGGTTCACACCCTGTTAATATAGTGGCAATAGTGAAAAAGCTAATGAAACTGATCCACATCTTTTTCATAGACAAACCCCTTTCAATTATTCTTGTATGTTTTAAAGGCTAATAAGGGTTTGTGCGGAATTTGATTCACAATTCGAGTTTCATATTAGTTGCATAAAAATCGAAAGGCAAGAAAATATGAAATCTATCACAAAACGTTCTCAAATGAAAAAAATATTTTGATATAATTTTTTTGTGAAAAAAGGGATTATATCAAGCTTTTAAAATGCAAGAAGTGGTTTGATAAACAAAGTGGATGGTTAAATTAAAGGTTAAATGGGTGGTTTATTATGAGTGTGATTTATTTAAAATAATTCTTTTTAATCGAAAAGATTAGAGGAAGTTATTGCAGTTTGATAAAAGAGAATACAGGATAATTCTATTGAACCCCCATTTTTGGGGATAGGAACAATTAGGAATTTTAAGGAGAGAGTTTTTATGGATTGGAAACCAGATCGAGAATCAAAGAAAGCTATATATAAACAACTTGCCGAATATATTGAAAAAGGGATAGCAGATGGCACATTTCCGGCTGATAAATCCTTACCGTCTGAAAGGTTTTTAGCTAAAGAATTTAATATAAACAGAAGCACTGTTGTAAGTGCATATGATGAGTTGGAATCCAATGGACTGATTGAAAGAAATAGAGGAAGCGGTACAACAATCAGTAAAGACATCTGGGGAATTACAAATAAACGCATTCCTAGTTGGAATAGATATATTGAAGCGGGGCCTTTTTTACCTAATCAACCTGTAACGCAGAGAATAAGAAAAGAAGCGGTTGAACATAAACTAATCAATTTAGCTAGTGGAGAATTGTCAGAGGATCTTTTCCCGTTGGATTATTTAAGGGAGATTACTTTTACCCGTTCTTTTATCGGGAGCTTAGGATATGATCATCCACAAGGGAATGAGATATTTAGAGAAACAATAACGAAACATATGAGACAGTATCGTCAAATAGAAACCGATCCCGCTTCCATTCTCATTACATCTGGTGCACAACAAGCCATACATTTAATCGTGCAGTGTTTGTTAAAACCAGGAGATGCAGTTGCGCTAGAAGAGCCTTCATACAGTTATAATCTTCAAATTTTCAAAACAGCAGGCATTCAAATACATTATTTATCTGTGGACAAGGATGGCATCAAACCAGAAGATTTACGCTCATTATATAAAAAACATCGAATTAGAATGATTTTTTTAAATCCTGATTTTCAAAACCCTACAGGTTCTGTCATGAATGAAAAGAAAAGACGAGATATTTTAGACATATCCTCCGAACTAGGAATCCCAGTAGTAGAAGACGATCCATATAGTTTAACAGCTTTTACAGGGAGAAAAATCCCTACACTTAAATCAATGGATGTTAACGGAAATGTTTTATACATTAGCTCATTGTCCAAAATTGTTGCCTCAGGACTAAGAATTGGCTGGATTATAGGGCCCAAATCAGTAATAGAAAGATTATCCGATGCAAAACAGCAAATAGACTTTGGTCATTCAAGCTTTACACAATGGATTGCTAATGATTTTTTAGAATCAGAAAATTTCCAATCTCATATGAATAAATTAGTTGTGGAATTAGAAAAAAGAAGAAATCAAATTGTTAAAAGTCTTACTCATTATTTAAAGGATGAGGTGGAATTTTTTGTTCCTCAAGGGGGGATTCATATCTGGTGTAAAATATTAAAAGACTTTAATGAAGTCCAATTACTTGAGACATCCATTAAAAGAGGAGTAATTTATGTCCCCGGTTCTACAATTGGGTCTAAAAAGAATTTTGTGCGTTTTACTTTCTCAAGGGAAGATGAAAAATCAATTGAAGAAGGAATCAAAAGGTTTGCAGAAGCACTTCATTCGCTTTAAACTTTAAACTATTTTGATTCTTTTTATTGAAAAACTAATGAAATTTAGGTGTCAGTTAAGTATGACTCTCTGGCAAAACGAGGGATTGATTTACGTAGTGCTAAAGAAGTGACAGCAACAGATAATTTTGGTGCGAACCTTAACCATTTTATTTTTTAACACTATGAAAATTTCACATCAGAAAAGCGCGAGAAATCAAAGTTTCTAAAATTGATTTCTCGCTTTTTTTTAGGATTTGATCAGTTTTGTCTCTTTTTTTAATTATAAATGGATGGGTAAAAAACAAATGTACTGGATGGTCAAAAAAATGATAAACCCTTTATTATAAGAGACATGGGTAATTTAACATCCATATAGGCTAAAATAAATGGTTTATAAATTAAATATGTGGAATGATTCACAATTCACAATTATCTTTTCACATAATGGTTTTAGAAATGAAAACAAATGGATTAGGCTTGAAAAAAGTAGCATTAAATGAAAATCCTCTTGGTCTATCATAAAAAGCTCTTGAGGTAAAAAAAACGCAGATCACCTAATTTCACTAAACATATCTTGAAGATGGAGTTGATAAATTTATGGACTATCCAAAATTAATAGACCACACATTACTTTCACCTTGTACTACCGAAAAAGAAATAATTAATTTATGCCAAGAGGCAAAACAATTTTGCTTTGCGTCTGTATGCGTGAATCCTGCTTGGGTAAGCTTATCTGCAGATCTTTTACATGAAACAGATGTTAATATTTGCACAGTTATAGGATTTCCTTTAGGTGCGAGCACGACTGAGACAAAAGTATTTGAGACTCTAAATGCAATTGGTAACGGGGCTACGGAAATAGATGTAGTGATTAATATCGGGGCATTAAAAAATAAAAACAATATGCTAGTTGAAAAAGAAATTAGTAGAGTTGTAAACGCTGCAAAAGGAAAGGCCCTAGTAAAAGTTATTATAGAGGCATGTCTATTAACGGATGAAGAAAAAGTACGTGCTTGCGAAATATCTGTAAAAGCGGGTGCGGACTATCTTAAAACTTCCACAGGTTGTTCTCTGCACGGAGCAACTGTTGAAGATGTTGCGATCATGAGAAAAGCAGTTGGACCAAATGTTGGGGTCAAAGCATCGGGCGGAGTACGTAACATCGATGATATAAAATTAATGGTTGATGCTGGTGCATCTAGAATAGGCACTAGTTCTGCTGTAAGAATATTAGATTTATAGTTAGCAATCGTCTCCAAGGTTGCAAAATTCTTTGCAACTAAGCTATGGAGAGGTCGAATTATTATAGCGATTTTCATTTTCACGCTCCTCTTAATGCTTGGTGTTCTCCTATTTAGATTAAATAAGGGATTGGAAAAGAAAGTGCCAATTCAGTATAATTATATGTTGGTTTTTATTTTCCTCAATTTGGTTTGGATTGATTCAGTCACGATTGTTGGTTATGTGCAGCTTGCGGTCATCCCTCCCATCCTTGTCGCCGTGTATGAAGTGCTTCAAAAACCAATGTACAGTAGCAAAATGGCGTTTAAGCAAGTATTGTTACTGAACATATCAACAACTGTATGAACGCTTTTGTATTTGAATATTAATTCTTGGATACTCATTACGATTTTAGCTATGTTGCTAATGTTTATTTTGTTGCATATCGTTGGCATCCGTTTACCAGCTGTGTATGCTTTCCCTCTGCTTACTTTTGTATTACCTGCAGACATTGTGACTAGTCTTCCGGTAGGTACATTGGTTGCCACGGTATTTTTCTTTGGTTCCGTGTTGGCCATTAAAAAATGGGAAATGACGAGAAATAAAAAGAGAATGCAATAAGAAAGAAAATTTCTTATTTTGATATGACCCGTAAATATGTGTCTTAACTAACATTAATGGGGTGTTTATATGTCTAAATTTACAGTTGAAATAAAATTAAACGCAGTGAATCGTTATTTAAATGGAACAGAGACTTATAAAGAGATTGCAGAAAGTATTGGTTCAAATCAAAATCAAATTATCACATGGGTAAAATTATTTAAGGCTCAAGGGATTAAAGGTTTTGAAAAAAGTTATACAACGTATCCTGTTCAGTTTAAACTAGACGTACTAAACTTTATGAACGAAACAGGTGCTTCTTTTCTAGAAACAGCAAGTAAATTTAATATATCTTCTCCGAGTACAATATATCAGTGGACAAAGCTATTAAAAACACAAGGACTAACAGCTCTAGAGCCAAAGAAAAGGGGACGTTCTCCCAAGAAAAAAGAAACCAATAAGAAGCAATCCAAAAATGTAAGAGAAGCTGAAGGCTCTCTTGAAACATTACAAGCAAAAATTGAGCATTTAGAAATGGAGAACGCATACCTGAAAAATACAAATAAAATTAAATCACAAACAATATTTGAACTAAAGCACAAGAATGGCGTGGTAGATTTTTAAATAATATTTACAAAAAAATATTGATACAAAAAAGACAAACTACTTGGGTAGAATGTCTTTTTTTTATTTATAGACTTTAATATTTTGAGACTGTAAAAGGCTCAACAGAAAAACTGTAACAAAAAAGGAAAATAGCTACCTATCCTTGATAAACACTTTCACATGTATCAGGTGCTGGTTCATAGAAGCAATGATTTTTAAATTGACCAGTAAAAGGTTGACCGTACCATGTTGGAGGACATGGTGCGTATGGATTGAAATACCAAAGTGCGTATTTCGCTGGATGATCTCGCCAATAATCCAGAGTCAATTTTGCTAATCTTTTTTCATTAGGTCGCGCTCTTTGGTAAAACATATTACCTTTTTGAACAGCTTCAAAAGAATAATTTCCTCCCTGTACCTGATAAATGACATCATTAATGGTTCTTAAATCTTTAAAGTCTGGACACTCTGCTATAACACGATTCACAATGACATTGCCAACATATAGCATTCCTTGGTTTCCTTCACCTACAGCTTCTGCTCTCATCATCCTTGCCACTAAGTCAACGTCAGAATTTATATATTTTACTCTTGGCATTTTTTCACCTCCACCATATAGTATGAAAAAAAGCCTTCATTATTGAAAATCAAATTTATTCATTCAGAAAAGGTTGAAAAGTCATTTCGACATACTTTTGTGAAAGTGAGCTAACAATTCCCTTTAATTTAGCTTTAGATTTTGAGCATTCTATATTGAAAACGCCAAGTACAAGCAGTTATGCTTTATAACACATGATTTTTTAATGCTTTTTAACGAATGTATAAATATTTAAAATAACTCCTATAACGAACATAATTATTGCATTTAATGCAAGGATCACCGCTATAAATCCTCCTGCAAAAGCAATCCCTTCTCTTGTGTTATCTGGTTCAAAGGCTTTAGCATAACTGACCCCTAAATACACAAAGCTTCCGACTATTACTGGGATTAAAACCGCCATGCCAATTGCAGAAGCCCATATAGGGATCTTCTTATTTTTGTATAAATAGGCTGCTAAATAATCACAAACTACAATAGATAGTAATAGAACGTTCTAAACGATAGCATCTCCGTTCATTCCTAACCACTCCTTAGGTTAATTCAATTTTACTCGTGGCATTTTCGCCCTAAAGATATAGTATGGAAAAAATCCTCCATTATTGCGACTTGAAATTTTAAACGAAACGCCAACCAAAAAACACGTCATCTATGCTGTCAGCAAAACAACAAGATGGCGTGTTTATGGTGTAGTATTAAAAATTCTTTTTAAAATACGGTGTTTTTTTCATCACGATACATACAGGAATAGCGATAATTAAACCGACAACGTTTTGGATTACGTCTCCTGGAATGGATGCTAAAGGGGCAACCCAGCTTTTGAACATAATCGCTTGCCCGATATAGTAGACCGCCATCATCACAGGCATTGAAACAGCTGCTGCGAAAATGTTTAACCCAATATTGTCGCCTCTATGACCTTTAGACCAAGCGATTTTCCCAACGATGGCGCCTTGTAATGCGCGGGAGATTATTGTGGTTGGCGCCCAAATTAACCAGCCACCTACGATATCGAATAAGCCCATTCCGATTGCTCCAGCAAGTGCCCCTTTTTTAGGACCAAATAAAATCGACGTGATTAAAAGCATGGATGTCCCTAAGTGAATAAGTCCACCTTGCCCGAATGGTAGCTTAAGATTGATGAACATTGTTGCGACGAAAACAAGTGCTGCAAGAATGGATGTAATGACCAAATCAAATGTTTTCGTGCGTGATTTTGTATAGGATTGACCTTGTATATTTTGCATCTGCATATCCTCACTATGATGAATTTTTCGATAATTTTAACTTTAGCAAAGGACTGACTATCGTAAAAGTGCCAATTTGATAAAAATATTAAAGGTCAGTTTGGTTTTCTATAAGTGAGTGCATTTTCGCATCTTACTAATTATGATACGATGAAGAGAATACAAGCAGGATTAGTTAGGTGGAGAGTATGATGAAAAAAGTTGCTGTAATTCAGGATATGTCATCCTTTGGGAAGTGCTCGTTAACAGCTGCGATGCCTGTGCTGTCAGTGATGGGTGTTCAGGCGGTGCCATTACCAACTGCAATTTTAACGGCGCAAACAGGGTATTCGAGCTTTTATTGTGAGGATTTAACGTCAAAGATGGACTACTTTGTAGATGAGTGGAGCAAGCTTGGTGCGACCTTTGATGGCATTCATACAGGCTTCGTGACAGGGAAGGAGCAAATCGATAACATCTTTCGATTTTTAAACTTGTTTCATTCTAGTGAAACGACGTTGCTTGTAGATCCGGTAATGGGTGATTTGGGCGAGGTGTATAAAATGTATACAGGCGAGTTGCTCGATCGTATGAAAGAGCTAGTGAAGTGTGCAGATATTATTACACCAAATATTACAGAATGCTGCTTGCTTACAGGTTTGTCATACGAGAAGCTACAGGACTATCAAGACGATGCAGATTATATTCAGGCGGTAGAGGAAGCGGGTCATCAGCTACAGCAGGAAACTGGGACGAACGTCATTATTACCGGTTTAAATCCGCCTTCAGCAGAGGCGAACAAGCGCTATGTAGGCAATATGTATGTCGATGCACATCGTTCATTTTCTAGCATCCGAGAATACAACGGCGAGAGCTATTCAGGCACAGGAGATTTGTTTGCATCCGTCATTATGGGTGGCATGATGCGCGGGCAAGATTTAGTTGAGTCGATGAAGCTTGCCGAGACGTTTTTAGCAGCTTCAATTGAAGCTACATCAAAGGAGCAAATTCCGCGTGAGGCAGGCGTGAATTTTGAAAAGTTTTTACGAATGTTACTTTAGAATTCTCAGCGTTTTAATCACGTTTTGAGCATTTTGCGATATTGCATGGGTATTCATCAGTTTATTAAGTAAATAATTAAAATCATGAATTAGGGAGGTGTATAATGGATTCAATTAGATATTACGTAGTGCAAGTAGATGAGCGCTATTACCAGGGGGAAATTGACCTTCTAACATTTACGGATGATGAAGAACAGGCCTTTGCGTTTACGGATATTGTGGCTGCAAACCAGTTGGCTAATGAGGTCAATGGAATCGTCCTGACAAGAGAAGTCAGTTATAAGGAGCTAGAAGACTTTTCAGCACAATATCTGGTTGAGTACGAAGCATTGCCAAAAGAAGAGCGTGACACGATAGAATCATTTTGTAGGGAGCTCAGTATAGGAACGTTTGAATAAATGCCGAATCGAATCTTTTCGATTCTTTTTTATGCAGTTATCGACTGAGCTTAAGCATTCTACCCTTCTAAAACATGGCACTTTTTAATGAAATAGTGAACAGCCCGTAGCCACGATTGATGGTTGCGGGCATTTTTTGTAATATTAAGTGTGATTTGTGCGTGTAGAATTAAAATGAGGTGACGGAATTGAAACTACTAGATGAACTTGTGGATGCATTTTTAAATGGAAATGATAATAACATGTCGTATGTGTTAAATCGTCGAACGGGTGAAGTTCTTTTGGATGCACCAGAATTTATAACTGGCGAACTTGAGATTGATTGGGATGATGAGGAAGTGGCTGCGGATTTAGTGATGATTCCAAATGTTACATCGTCTGAGATGTATGATGTCATGGCCAGTTTTGCTAAAAAGCAATCAGATCCGATTACGATTCATTTAATAAACGTACTTAACGGAAAAAAGCCTTTTCGAATGTTTAAGGAAAAAATTAATGAACTAGGCGTCGAAAATCATTGGTACCAATTTGAACAGGATTATGCTAAGAGTAGAATGACAGAGTGGCTAGAAGAGTTTTCTGAAATTGAAGACAGTTAAGCAATAAAGTAATTTGAAAATTAAATGCATGTGGAAAAATGAGGTAGCGCAGCAGTGTGAAACGAGTGTGAAAAATCTATTACCCTTCACATCCCGAGTAAGCATGAGACGAACTAATTGCCACTATAAGAGAAATAGCCTTGAAGGCAAACTTCAAGGCTAAGAAGGATTTTTTATTAATTTCATTTTTATGAAAGAGAAACAATGCATCATTTTATTAGTAATCCAAAGCACTACTAGCACAATAACCGCTGCGATACCATGGCGTACAAATGGTGATAATTCAGATAACGGATATGGATTTACCGGTTCAGGTTTTGGAGTTGACATCAAAAAAATATATGATTCCCCGTTCTGAAATCACAAGAGATAATACAGTTATGATAAAAAAGATTATTACTTTTATTATCTTCATTTTCTAACTCCTTTAGATTTATGAAATATTTTATAATCAATGATTTTTTAAACGAACTTAAACATTACTAAACCCAAAACATAATTGTTGATTAATTACTCTCTTTGTAAAATTCTATAACTGCTTGAAATGAGGTAGGGAAAGGTTTTAATCCTAGATCAACAGCTTTCGCATCTGAAAGCAATTCTTTTTCCCTATTATTTAGGATTAGTAAATAATTTTTGTCTTTAGACGTACGTAGTTCCTTCAATTGTTGAGCATCAAAATAAATATATGTTAGTTTGTTTTTTTTAACATTTACTTGCTCTATTAATATAGAAGATTTTCCTTTTTCATCTATTTTGACTATATCAACATCAGTATTATAGGGAACTGGTTCTAATTTCATTCCTTCAATAGGAGCTTTTTTCTTTTTTGTGATGTGAATACCATACCATTTGCTATAAAAGTTTTAAAATCAACTTTTGCTATTTTGTTAATAAAAATTGATAATTCTGATAACTTGACTTAATTTATTCCTTAATGTTTTAAAGTGATGTTCAAATTAGATTAAAAAGGGGATGATGCTTTATATCCAATTCAAAGGGTTTTTCTTAGATTTTTTTGTTTTCATCATTGCTCTCCTGCTTTTCTTTTTTTGGTTATGTTAGTACAAAACCATCAGCTATAAAGTTTCAAAATCACTTTTTGTTGATTTTTCTATAAATTCCGAAAACTAAAGAGCGATCAGCTACAACTCTGGCATTCACGCACGTTACATACAGAATAAGGTGATTTAAACATGCAGATTCCAGGTGACCACAACGGAGTCTTTGAACAATGGAGATAGTTATTTCTATAGTTTTTATTAGCAATGTGGTACTAGTTTAACTTTGAAGTTTGTGAGATATAAAGATAATATTTGACTTTGTGCGTGAGAATGTGGTGCATCATTTATATTAAAGTATAGATCTTTAAATGATTACTTGAAATCTTATGCATAAAAGGAAGTATAAAAATATGGTGTAATATGGGAGGTTTAAAAAGATGAATCAGACAACAAATTGGCGACCTAGAGGTTTTCTTCAGTGGCTGCTCACATTCCTCTCTGTGATAGTATGTTTTATTGTCATTATAGTGGCTTACTATATTTTAAATCCAAGTAATATGGATAAAATAATGAGTCTGCTTGCATGGGGGACTTCTATATTTCCGATTATTCTAGTAGTAACAACATTAATAATAATAGTTTTATTAGCTCTTTCTTTTTGGAAGAAAACCTTCATTGCTCTTACAGTTCTAATTCCTATTTTGTTGTTATTAATCTTTTTAATTGTGCAGCCAATTAGTAATATGAAAAGCTATGCTAAAAGCGAGAATGTTTTGGTTTCTCTTAGCCCACATTTTTTCTATAAACAAGATATCTCAACTAAGCCTAGTGTAGATGTGGTGTATGGGAAAACTACGGACGGCATTGAATTAAAACTCGATGTGTGGCCAGCAAAGAAAAAATCAGAAGATGTTTTAACACCTGTCATTGTTCAAGTGCATGGGGGTGGTTGGGTAGGTGGAGATAAAGGCCAAGTTCAAGACTGGAATCAGTGGATGAATGATCAAGGGTACACCGTTTTTGATGTCCAATACCGTATGCCTCCTGAAGCAGGTTGGAAAGATGAAGTAGGGGATGTTAAATCGGCGTTAGGTTGGATCGTGCAAAATGCAGATACGTATAAGATTGATCCGAACAGAATCATTTTAATGGGAGAGTCTGCTGGAGGGAATCTAGCAATGCTTGCAGCGTATAGTATGGGTGATAAACATTTATCACCATCAACGGATGTTCCTGATGTACTAGTCAAGGCAGTGATTAACATGTATGGACCGTCAGATATGACATTGTTTTATAAGAACAATCCAAGTATGCGTTATGTCAAAGATGTTATGAATAAGTACATTGGAGGCTCACCATCCGATTACCCTGAGCGTTATAAGATGCTTTCCCCTATAAGCTACATCCAGGAAAATACGCCACCGACTATTACGTTTTTAGGAACGAGCGACCGTATTGTTCCTGTAGAGCAGGCGACTGTATTGGATGAGAAACTGACTAAGAGTGGTGTAGCGCATGAACTTTATCTTCTTCCAAAGGTCGATCATGGCTTTGATGCAAATCCAGGTAGTTTGAGCACACAATTTGCCAAGGAGAAAGTAAAAGCATTTCTTCAAAAATATAATAAATAATCATTACGCATAGCTTCTAATAGGAAACCTTTGAAGGCATTAACCCTTCAAAGGCTATTCTATTTAGAAAGTACATGTAGGATTATTATCAGTCTCAAAGTATATATGAAAATGCTTACTGCAATTTGGATTAAAAAGAGCATTACAATGCTTACAGTTAGTGCTATTCATATATTCACGAATAGTTAATTCTTTTTTACATACGCCACAAAGTATTGCCTTTTCATCAAAATCCTCTTTCTTCCAAGGTTGAATTTTATGATTTGCATTTTCCTCATGACATTTATAGCAAGGATAATATTCTCCACAACATTTAAATTTAATTGAAATAGTATCTACCTTATTAGAATAGTGCTTGCATCTTCCTTGATCATCAATAACATTTCCTAGAATCTTCATATTTCAAACCTCTTTTCATAAATGAAATCTACTTAAATGGACATAGTTTTTTCGTTTTAAAACGCTTAGATTAAAAATTAGCTAGATGCAACCAATCTATTATATTGCTCCGTCATTATTCTAAAATGATGCTTTTCGTGGATCGCAAGTAGCTGGATAGATTGAATAAGGTTAGGATAGTGAGCGATAGGGTCTGGGAAGACAATATGCCCGGCAATATCCTCCTCAATATTTTTTACTAATTCTTGCATTGCGCTCGTTTCGTTCACTAGTAATTGTTCGATTTCGTCACCGCTTAGTGTGAAACGTATTTTTGAGGGAGGCACTAATATTCCGGGAGCCCGCATGCCTCGTCCTTTTTTGTTTTTATATTCCTCGTATATATTATTTATTTCAGTGGCAAATGGCTTGTTTCTTCGCATTTTCGCGTAAGGCGTCAGCAGTAAGGAAAACTTCGTTGCTGTTTTAAGCATTTTTAAGATTAGATAAAGGTGATAGAAGTGTTCACCGATTGACCATTTACCTTCTTTCTCACGATGCCATAGTTGTTCCTGCGAGAGTGATTGAATGCAAGGTAGGTAATGAGTTCGCTGCTCCTGTAATGTATGAAAATGATTTGCTATACTGTTAGATTTCATATTTAAACATTCTCCTTCATGATTTTATTTCCATTTTAGGAAACTATCTTGCGAAAGTACATAAAACACTATTAGTAATTGTCGATAAAAATGAAAAGTATCGTAGGAGGGGAATGAATGGATAGTAGACTTTTAACAGCTGCAGATGCTGAAGCCTATCGGAATTTAAGATTAGAGGGTCTACAAAATAATACAGAGGCATTTGGTTCTAGCTTTGAGGAGGAAAAGGATTATTCGATCGAGCTGTTTGCCAACAGATTTGAATCACAGGGTTCTTATACGATAGGGGTATTTGATCATGAAGAATTAGTAGGCGTTGCGACGTTAGTTCAGGAAAGTAAGCTTAAGTTAAAGCATAAAGCGAGCATCTTTGCTGTTTATGTTTCCCCGAAAAAGCGAGGGTTTGGCATTGGTAAGCGTTTAATGGTCGAAGCGATTAATAAGGCGAGGGAGCTAAAGGGAGTTGAACAACTTACTCTAACGGTTGTGTCAACGAATGCTTCAGCAAAAAGTCTGTATTCTTCTTTAGGGTTTGAGGTTTTTGGAACGGAGAAGAGGGCATTAAAAATAGGTCAGCAATATTTTGATGAGGATTATATGGTTTTGTATCTATAACTTATTTCAGTGGATGTTTGAACATCCACTGAAATAAGTTAAGCCTCCGGTGGATTCCGGACGCAATTATGCCGAGGCATAATTGATTAATAAAAACTCCAATAGCTTTTTAGCCTTTGGAGTTTGTAGTTTTTTATGGCTATCCCCAATGAAATAATGAAATTAAAGCAATGATTAAAATAATTACAGCAATCATAAAAGTGACGTAGCTACTGGCGTTACCCGTTTTATTTTTCAGTAGCTTTATGCTCAGTACTATATTGATTATTGATAATGGGAATGCTAGCCAAAACCCTAAATTACCTAAGCGTTCAATTTGAATTGGTGATTGATTGTAAAAATAATTATAAGTGATACCTAAAACAAGTAAAATTGCCAGCACAATATTGGTCGTTGCAATTTTATTGTTGCTAATCATAATTGCATTATTGCCTCCAATCGATCCTTTTATTGAAGTATAGTATGCTTGAAATAAAAATCTGATAAAGAATTTAAGCTTCCCGGATTTGATTATATCACTCGTTGTTAGTTTGAATATTCAGTGAATTCTGTGGATAAATCTTCAGTTTCTAGGACCTATTCTTTCACCTTTTGTTAACCAACTCCAACATATCTCGAAAAACTTCACCTTTTCTTGTAATAAATAAGGAAAACCAATAAAAGACCAATACAAAAAAGCAAGAACCAATACACCAGCTAATATACTGTTCACTTGTGTAGCAATAAAAATACTAAGGAACATAATAAGAAAATATAGTACAGCAATTCTCTTGTAGGCTATCATAAATTCCCCTCCTATTAATTACAATCATACAAAAGAGATAAACCTTTTAGCAATAAATTACATCCGGGTCACAATGAAATTTAACTTCTTTCAGTGGGTGTAAAATGATTGAATTTCTCTCGCTTTACAGTAACAACATGTGGATCACACACCTTTTTTGTATTTCTGATATTTTATAACTTCAGATAACTCCATGATGATAGCCTCTAATTTATCTATTTTCCTTTCAAATCGAATGAATAGATAGACTGTTACGGCAATTGGGAACCCAAAATTTCCTATTAAGCTTATCCACATTGGTACATTTTCCGGTGTCATGATGTAAACACACTCCTTCTTACTCCAAAATAGTATATAAGGTGCTCCTCTGATTCGAATCGGGGATCAATCTGCCTTGGCTATATACTGTAATATGTAAAGAGAATCCTTCTTTAATAAAAACAATCTTACAGTCAAAAAATATTTAGTGATGGTTTCAAGCAAGAAAAACTGCTGTTTTATTCGTCCATTTAATACCAATAAAGCTAAATTAAATCACCTTTTTGTATATAAAGGTGATTTTTTATTTCTTTATAAGAACATTTGTTCTTGTTTTGGTTTATAATATAGATACTACATTCACTTTATATAGAAAGAGGGCGGATATAGGAGGGATTATTAAATGGAGAAAGATAATCAAAAAATAGAGGAATTCTTCTATAGAAATAATGAGCAGGTTAACAATCCAATTATAAAAAGCTTTTTGTCGGATTCCCAAAATCTTTATTTGGTGCAAAAAGCAATTTTATATCCAACTGATATTAATAAGAAACTCGTTGATGATTCTTTTCAATCTCACTATAAAAATGTTAGGAAGACCAAATACGTCAGTAATTTAATTTATTTCTTTAGCTTAGATTTTGATAAAAAAAGAAGAAGGCTGCAAAATCGCACTTTATTAATATTAGATAAGGGCTTATCAGAAAAGGATGGCAAGACTGCAAAAGAGTTAATAGAAGATGCAAGCAATGATACGGAACTTGATAATATAGTTGGGGAAGGGTTGTTGGACAATATTGAAGATGAAAAGCTTTTAAAGTCCCTACAAAAACTAACGGTTAAACAACTTCAAATTTTAGAGATGATTTATGTAAAAGAGCTTTCTATAAAAGAAATCGCTCAAACATTACAAACAACACCACAAAATATATCAAACCTTCACAGGAAGGCTTTAAATAAACTCAATAATACACTCAGAAAAAAGGGGGAATGACTTATGGCGAATTTCGGAAATCAACATAACGAAGAGACTCTAACCATTATAGAGAATTTCATACCTAAAATTAAACATTGTTTACACAATACAGACTATCAAGAAAGGGAAGACTTGGAACAAGAAATTAAACTAAAAATTATAGAAAAGCTTGCAACTGTAAGGTTTCAGGATGCACCTAGTTTTTGGGATTTTTTCTCGTGAACTGTATACCTAGGTGGCTCGAGCTGGAAACCTAATTAAGTTCTTGGCAAAGCTGATCAGTCGAGTTAATAGCTGATCACATTCTTAGTAAACCCAAGCGTATCGAGTAGCCACCCGATCACATTCTCAGCATACCCGAGCAGGTTGAGGCACTACCTGATCACTTTCAAGGCCAACCCGAGCAGATTAAGTAGCCACCCGATCACTTTCGCAGCCAACCCGAGCGGTTTGAGTTACTACCTGATCATTTTCACGTCATACCCGAGCAGATTGAGTAACCACAGGAACACTTCGAATTGCAACCCGATGTCGACACATTGAAAAAATAAAAAACGATGCACATAGCAAAGACACTATGTACATCGTTTTATTGATTAATTAGCCTTTTAGGAAATCAGGCTTTGCGAAGTTTGGGTTTGGATATTTATAGAAGCCTTCGCCTGTTGCGCGGCCTAGTTTGCCTTTTTCGATATACTCTGTTTTTAAGAGGTTGGCTAGTTTATTCAAGTTTTCATCACCAGTAGCAGCTGCTTTTGCTTCTACAATGTTGAGAGCAGTATTAATACCGACAATGTCAAGGATGGCGAATGGACCTAGTGGTGCGCCTGTTGCGATCATCCATGTTTTGTCGATTGTTTCTGGGTCTGCTACTTCTTTTACTAATAGTGATTCAGCAGCATCTAAAAATGGAACTAGTAATGAATTCAAAATATAACCTGGTTGTTCTTTATATAATGGAAGTGGAACCATGCCGATTGCACGTGCAAATTCTACGACTTCATCGAACACTTTCATATCAGTGCCTGGGTGTTTCATAATTTCGGCTGTGTTGTTTTTCCAAATCGTATTTGCAAAGTGAAGCGCTAAAAATTTCTCTGGACGACCAGTTGCTTCTGCAAATTGGCTTGGTAATAACGTTGATGAGTTTGTCGCAAAGATTGTTTTAGCAGGGGCTACTTTTCCAAGATTTGTGTAAAATTCTGTTTTAATTTTAACAACTTCAGGAATCGCCTCAATCACAAGATCAGCATTTGTAACCGCTTCTGATAAATCACTTTTAAATGATAAACGTGCATATGCAGCATCCACTTCTTCTTGAGTCGCACCTAAATCTTGTTGGTATAACGGTTTTAATTTTGTGATACGATCTTGTGCATTTTTTAATGCCTCATCATTAATATCGTATACCGTTACATTAAATCCTTTAAAAGCTGATTGATAAGCAATTTGACTACCTAGAACACCGCTACCTGCAACTGTAATATTTTGATAATTCATCTTAAATTCCTCCTTCGAAATTATTACATCAATATAATTGTATGGATATGTAATGTATCCCTTATAACAACTCCATACTACTTCTTTCGATATTGAAAAATCAAATGAAAGCCTCTATTATTATAATGATATAAAGAATTCAGTGCTGAATTGAATTTCTCAAAAAGCATAACTTCGTTCAAGTATGGACGAATAACAATAAAAAAATGTCACCCGAGAGAGTGACATTTAATTTAACTGCCTTGGTCTTTTTTGGTTTTTCGCATGCAAAATTTTATCCACCAATTCTTTCAGCTTCCGTTGCACTAGTTTGTCCTTTTAAATCAGCTGTATCTCTTGAGTCAATTATTGGGTTTCCATGCTGATCGAAACATCTATTCATATAATTCATTTAATTTAATTCTTCAACTGTGAAATTATATATTTCCTTAGCAGCCACTTAATCAAATTCTAATTTTTTTGTATTAAAGTTATTTAATACTGATTTTGTATCTACAGTTTTACCGAATTTTGCACCAGTATTAAACCGCAAATAAAAACTTTAACCTTTTCATTACAGTAATCCTCCTTTTTTATTTTTGTAAAAATAATACAATTAAGGATAAATGAATACATTATTTCTTGTATTATACATAATATCCGAGCGGATGTATAATGGATATATAGAATATATATAGAATGTGAGGTGTGTTGTTTGTATTTCTCGGATATACAAATTTTAATGTTGATATTTGCTTTTATTATTGTGGTTTTCAGCTTCATTAAAGTTTATCAAATAAAAAAAGATTATTTGATTAAGCATAGGGAACTAGAAGTGGAATTCGAAAGAATCGAATTAGAAAGACAAAAAATAAAAGTGGAAGATATAAATGGCAAAGTCTGAGGGAGTTGCTAAATAATTAGGTCTTGGATTAGAAGTGGCTTCTACGTTTGGTAGAAGAGGATTTGTTTTTAGTTTTATGCAATATCTATACATGATGCAGTTAGCAGTTGAACTAAAAAACGTTGTCAAATCAACAATGTATAAACTTTTGTATACACAATAAAAAGTGATTCACATGAAAAGGTAGTAATGACAAGGGTTTGTCCTTTGTCATTACTGGCTTTTTTAATGTTATGTTAACTTGAACTGTATAGGAATGTACAAATAAGAATTTATTTTGAAAATAAATTCTGCCAAAAGCTTTTCTTACTTCTTCTAATTGGTGGGTTAATTTTTTCAACAATTCTTCTTGTTGGATGATTAAATCTCGCTTTTCATTAATTAATAACTGTCAATGCTTTATCCATTTGGCGTTCATTATATTTTATTGCATTACTATTAGTTGATTCGAGTCCCTTAAAAGTATAATTAGAGTTTTGATAAAACCCAAAGACAAAATCGTTGATAGGCGTTTCTTCTTCTCCATAGTATCTATTCACTACATATGCCTTAAAAATATTACCTAACATATATTCATCATTTTGTACGTCTGCTAAATATTTTTTATTTTTATATTCAGCAATGATATAATCCTCGAATTCTTTGATTTCAGCCTTTGTAGCTGGATACTTTTTAGCGTAAGCAACAACTGTATCGAACTTTTTAGGAGAAGGGCTATCAAGAGAAGCAACCTCTTTTACTTTCTCTTGCCAAGTTGCATCATCTGTTGATTCTACTTTAGCTACTGGTTTTTCTTCATATGTAATATCCACCTCTGCTTTATTTGCTTTATCTTCAGGTGAAATATCCCAATAGCCTATCATACAAAAAATCATAATGATAATGGGGATAGCGGTTAATTTTAGCATTTTTAGTGCTTTAATTCGATCCATCTTTATGAAATTGAACATTGCAAGAAGAAGAAAGACAATTGCTATAACGATACTGAATAGAGTTATAAGGACTAATATATTTACAAGTGTATTTACCAAGTACTGAAACTCCTTTCTTTAGATAGAAATCTTCTATATCAAATATTTTAATATATAGAACTACAATCGGCATTGAATTTTTTTCCGCACAAAGAAAATTCCTTGATTATTTCAACTTAAAGAGCATAAATTGGTGTCCGCTACTATCTACTTTATACCTACTAAAGAATAAACAGATTTACTATTTTTTCTACATAAATAAAAAGAGATATAAAGCATATTTATAACATGAAATTTTTACAAAGTAAGAGATAATGGCACATTTCGTTGAATTTATTGAAAAAACCACCTAATACATTGTAGAAATTATGTAATATACTTCCTGACTTTCTATGAAGATTTAGTAATTTTTTACGTTGCGAAAAATAGGACTTTCTTATAATTTTGAATAACTTACATATTTTTATAGATTTACTAACAGTTGTTTTAGTACACTAAATTTATGAATTGAAAGGGGCAAGAATCATGAAAAAGACACTTTTAGCTGGCGCACTTAGTATTGCATGTTTTACAGGAGGTTTTGGGATCCAAGCAAATGCACAAGAAAATATAGATATTGCTAGCTTTATCCACCCAAAACAGGTAGTTGCAGCGACTAAGCAAGTGCAATCAATGACCTACCAAGAACTCTATAAAACACTACTAATTTCTGATCTAGCTTTTGAGGAAAATGGTGTAGTAACAACAAAAAATAGTATTACACTAAATTATTCTCTAAAAACGCTAAAGTCTAAAATGAGTGAACAGGAACAAAAGGAATTTAAAGAGCTGTTCGGTGACACTATGCAAATAAGATTTACTCCATCTGGGAATTCATTTAAAGGAGAACTTTTGGCTGAAGGGAAATGGCAAGCTTTAGGTGAAAAACATTTTAATGTTTTATTTGCAGCAATTAACAAAGACGATTTTGACTTGAAACCAGGTGGTTACTTCACAGATACTATCGGGCATTGGGCTGAGAGCTACATCCAATTACTTTACCAAGGTGACATTATTAATGGTACATCTGCTACAACATTTAATCCAAATGGACAAGTAACACGTGGACAATTAGTTTCTATGATTTTCCGTGCTTCTGCTTTAGATGTGAATGAAGATTATGAAAGTCCTGCTACATATAAAGATTTAGCAAATTTCCCGGGTGCAAAGGAAGTAGCAATTTTAGAGGAATATGGCTTAATCGATATTTTTGATGGTGTTAATTTTGAGCCGTATAAACCTGTTACACGTGAGGAAATGGCATTTGTAACAGCAAGATACTTAGAAGGAATGGACTTTGATGTAAGTAAGGTTAGCAAAAATAACCCATTTACAGACAAAAACCAAATGCGTCAGGAAACTGTTGAAGCAATCGGATTATTAAAGCAATTGGGTGTTATTGATGGAGCAAACGGTCAATTTAATCCAAAAGGTAATCTTACACGTGCACAGTTCTCTAAAATCTTAACACTAACATTAATGTTAGTTGGTGACGATAAATAATTAAAAAAGAAGCAATCCACAATATTGGGTGGATTGCTTTTTTATTCGACCAGCATATGAAATGCGTGACTTAATAAATAACCTAATAAAATATATGCTATAAAGGATTTTCGTGAAACTGAACGAATATGATGCAAAATAAATTCTGAAATACTGGCGGTTGCGATTAACCCAATCGATACGCCCATTAGTACTCCTTGTGCCTTATCAGATAACTCCCAATATTGGCCAATCTGTATAAAAATACTAAAGAAAATCGAAAACGCTATAAAATAAATAAAGAGTCTCCATAGCCTTTCTCCTTGCGATAGTAATGCTGTTGAAAGTGCAAAGCCTTCTGGTAGATGATGCAGAATAATGGAAGCTGTTATTGCAATACTTAATGCGGAGTTCCCTAGTAATTGTCCGACAGTAAGACTCATTGGAATAGTGTGGATAATTATAGCGATTGCGAGTAGTGATACAGAGGGATTTTGTGTATGGGAAGCGTGAAATAAACTATTGAGTATTTCAAATATTAGATAGCCAATCAAAATTCCAAGTAAAAGGCCAAATGATTTGTATATTTGAAAAGAAGAAGGAATGACGTCTACTACAAGTAAGCCAACTAAAAATCCACCACATAGTAATGATAATCCATGGGTTGTATGCTGAAATAGCTTAGAGAATACCCAAGCTAGGGCTCCTCCTATGCTAGCACTTAAAAAAAGAAAACCACCAAGTATCATTGCACTCAACTGCAAAATTCCTCCACCCTATATATTCTTTAAGCCGTTTTAACTTCTTTCAGCAGATCTCTTTTATCCCGAAAGCGTAGCGACAGGTACAGGTGTTTGGACACCCGCTGAAAGAAGTTAAAGCCTCCGGCGGATGTCACGGAATCGGAAAGGAGTTCTTTGTGCAAGCACAAAGCCGATTCCGGACGCAATTATGCCAAAGCATAATTGATAAAATATATGCTAAGTAGAAACGAATATGATAATCGTAAGTTTTAGGAAAAAGTCTATTGTATTAATTACTTTTTAGGGGTTTTATTATCGAAATCTGGGTAATCGAAACGGAATAGACATCAACCACAAATTACAGTGGTATTAAATTGACTGAATATTAGTTAAATTCTATACTCTTTAGTAGTAATACCAGATTCATTGATTTAGTAACTACTAATGAAGGTGAGGAATGTAAGTATGAAATGGGATGCGAGTTATGATGTGGTAGTAGTAGGTTCAGGGGCAGCAGGGTTAACAGCAGGTCTGACAGCAAAGTTACAGGGTATGAAATCATTAGTCATTGAAAAGACAGAGCGTTATGGTGGGGCATCTGCCTTGTCCGGCGGAGCACTATGGATTCCAAATAATCATGTGATTAAGGGTGAGGGTGTTCCTGATACACATAAACTAGCGCGTTTATACTTAGATTCAACCATTGGTGATCGTGTACCAGAGGCTTTAAAGGAAGCTTATATTAAACGAGGACCAGAAATGTTAAAGTTTTTAAATAATCATACTAGGCATATGCGTTTCCAATATGCTAAAGGTTATTCAGATTATTATCCTGAAAAACCAGGTGGCTTACCTCAAGGACGGTCAATTGAGCCACTTATTTTTGATTTAAAGAAAATGGGGGCATTAGCAGATACGATGCGTCGTTCAACAATGTCTACTAAAGGCTTTACGATGAATAGCTATGAATTTCATAAGGTAAATATGGTTAGACGCACGACAAAAGGGAAAACAACTGCGTTAAAATTAGGCATACGAATGGTGAAGTCGAAAGTTACAGGAAGTCTGCCTGTTGCATTGGGGGAAGCACTAATAGCCCGTTTACGGATATCACTTGCAGAAGCGAATGGAGAGCTGTGGATCTCAACTGCATTTAAAGATTTTATCGTTGAAAATAATCGGGTGACTGGTATCCTAGTTGAACGAGATGGACAGGAGATGCGTATCGAGGCAAAGCGAGGGGTAGTCCTTTCTTCAGGTGGTTTTTCTCATAATCAAGCATATCGTGAAAAATATTTGCCAGCACCAACAAACGCAAAATGGACTTCTACACCAGAAGGACAAACAGGAGATATTATCGAGCCAAGCGTGAAAATAGGGGCGATACTAGATTTAATGGATAAAGTATGGGGAGCACCTTCTGTTATTGATCCACAAGGGCAACCTTTCTTCCTTGTTGCAGACCGCGGAGTTCCTAATATGATGGTTGTGGATAGTGCTGGGAAACGTTATTTAAATGAAGCGGCACCTTATCATGAATTTGTAGACAATATGCATATTCACTATCAAAAAACAAACAACGCTATACCTTCTTGGATATTGATCGATGCAACGGCAAAAAGTCGTTACATTTTCACAGGACTATTCCCAGGACAAGCTTTTCCAAAAAGTTGGTTTGATAACGGCATCGTGAAAAGTGCACAAACACTTGAAGAGCTTGCAGAGCAAATGAATGTTCCCCCAGAAAACTTAGTGGAAACTGTAGAACGCTTCAATACCTTTGCTCGTAATGGTCGTGATGAAGATTTCCACCGAGGAGATAGTGCCTATGATAATTATTATGGAGATCCTACATTGAAGAATCCAAACTTAGCAGAGCTTAATAATGCACCATTTTATGCACTTCGTTTATATCCGGGAGATATCGGGACTAAGGGGGGCTTAGTGGTAGATGAGCATGCTCGCGTTGTAAAGGCAGACGGTACGGCAATTGAAGGGTTGTATGCATCGGGAAATTGTTCAGCCTCTATAATGGGCGAAACCTATCCAGGACCAGGTGCAACATTAGGACCTGGTATGACATTAAGCTATATTGCTACAACGCATATGGCAAATGTAGTTAAAAAGGAAGAATTGACAATACTAGAGGTATAAAGATGTTCTACGACCTAAGTTTAGTAATTTTCTAGACTAAGGTTTTTTAGTTGGATGATTTTAGGGGGGTCTAATGATAAGTAGCTATGAATATAGTAGCTATTAAAGTGTTAAATTCGCTCCTCACCGAAAGTGGAGGGAGACATTTGTTAAAAACGTAAGCCATGTATATAAGTTGATTGGAGTGAAGGCTGACGCCACCAGGAAAGTGTCTAGTCGGAACTGAAATCAACCCCAGGGTCATGTTGATGAGCGTTAAATTGATAATTTTTATGAGTTATAAAAAGGAGTGATTATGCACGTGCTATCTTATAGACTCGTAACAACGATGGAAGAGTTAGAGTCCTATAAAAGTACTTGGTCAGAGATACTAGAACGTGAAAAAAATAATAATCCGTTCATTGAGTTTGAATGGGTTTCGACATGGTGGACGACATTAGGTGTGAATGACAATGTAGAGATTTACATAGTCGAACATAAAGGTATGGCAGTATCATTTTTCCCATTTGTTCGTTGTCAACGAATTGGTGGTATACATCATTTTGCTTTTTTAGGACAGGGGTTTGCTACTTATATGGAAGTAATAGCATTGAAGCAATGGAAGGAACCATCGATTGAATATTTACTAAAGGAGCTTTCTTGGAAATATGAACGGTTTATTTTAGACCTACATGGCTTATTAGAAAGTAAAAATACATCTCAAATATTAGAAAAATATGCAATAGAGCATCAGATGCCTCATTCTATTTTACGTACGGTTACTCCTTATATTGATTTTTATTCTATAAAACTTGAGGATTTTCTTCATAAGTATAGAAAAAAATTTAAATCGATTCACCGGCGTGAAAAAAAGTTAAAGGCGCTTGGGTTCGTAACTTTTCAAGAGGTACATCGTGAAAGAATAGCCGGCATGTTTGACTTGTTTGAGAGAAGATGGCAGAAGAAAATCGATAAAAGTGGGTTTACAGAACAACAAACGAGACGCTTTTTTGAGTGTTTGATTAAAGAGAAAAGTAACGCGTTACGAGTAGAAGTAGATAGTCTCCAATTTGAGGGATATTGGATTGGCTTTACTATCGATATTTGCTGTAGAGATCGAAACTTTTGTCAAGCGATGGGACATGAACCTGATTTCAATATGTTTGGACCCGGTCGTTTAATAGAACGAGAAAATATGCTCAAAGCACATGCTTCGAACTATCGTTTCTATGATTTTGGCAGTGGTTATGAGCCCTACAAGTTTGAGTGGTATACAGATATTGATTTTTCAAGAAGATTTGTGATGAGTACAAAAGGTAAAAGAGAACGTATTTTACGACTGATAATAATTTTGCGGGACAGATTGAAAGGTCAGTTAACGAATAATCATCAGCTCGTAAAATTGAAACGAGATCGATTAGGGGAACTACGCTATTTTTTAAAAAATGCTCGTCTAAAGGATTGGTTTCATTCTTTCAAAAAGGGAATTAATCGTTTGATAGCTGTTCATATTTTTGATATTTATGTTTCCGAGAAAGATCAAGGTCAAAATTCATCCAGTTTTAATGAAATGTTTATTCAGGACGTGATGACATATAGGGGGCGTGCTAATTATGTTTCAAACTATCATAAGGGCTATCGGATCTTTAGAAATAGCGCGAACGAAATAGCTTTTTTAAGACATGATCAACTATTATATGAAGAAGAAATTGGATTCACACACAAACTTCGATCTGATGTTTCCTACATTAAAGAAAATAATTGTCAATTGTCCGATATCGTTGCTAAAGTGCAGGAGGAAGGAAGAGCCGTCTGTACATCCGTTCATTGGTATGAAGGAAAAAGACGTAGAAAGCTAGTAAAGTTAGGATTTAAAAAGGTAGAGAGAATAAAAATAATTCAATTATTTAACAAGAAAAAGGTATATCGCCAAGAAAACAATTGGTTAAAATACCTTCAATCACAAGGGCAAAATATTGACCATCTATGGCAATTAGCGCTTTTACCAATGTTTACTTAAAAATCCCCAGCGTCTATAAAGTGACGCTGAGGATTTTTTATGTCAATTTCTTTTAGCGGATGTTTGGACACCTGTACCTGTCGCTACGCTTTCGGGACAAAAGAGATCTGCTGAAAGAAATTAAAAGTGTACACCTGGTTTATCAGTTAGCTTGCAGCCTGTACCATATTTTGCTTTTAAGGCACCTTTAAAATTAGTTTGTTCAAGTTCTGGGTATGCCTGCTTCCAAAGTTCAAATACATTGTGACTTGAAGCAGTACCTTCTTTTGTTAGTCGAACAATATGGAAACCATATTCATCGTTGCATCGAGCTAATGGACGATTTTCGCGCACTGTAATGATTCGACCGCTCGCTGTAACATCATATAAGCCCTCGTAACCTGAAATGGCACGTCTTTCTTCATCGAAGTCAGCTGTTTTTTCTGCTTTTTCTTTCTTTGCTTCTTTGACTGCATCTTTTTCTACAGGCTTAGCAGCTTCTTTCGTTTCATTTTTCTCTACAGACTCAGCTACTTCTTTGACTGCATTTTTCTCTACAGATTCAGCTACTTCTTTGACTGCATCTTTCTCTACAGATTTAGCCTCATCTTTATTTAGAGTCTCCACAATGACAAAATCCTTATTAGAAGCTTTGTCGCTCATTGTCGACATCACGTTCATAATAGAACCTACATAGCGCACTGGTTTATCTTTGCCCTCTTCAAATACGAAAATATTATAATCGGTTTTATTCATTTTTTTTATAATAATATTTCCTGTTTTAATAGTAAAACCGATAAATTTATTCTTTTTAAGTGCTTGTATTGCTTGTTGCTTTGTTAAAATCATTTTTAAAATCTCCTAAAGAATTGTTTTTTCTATTCTACCATAAAATCAGTTTTCCTGTTTTTCTTAAATAATTGTTGTTTCATTATTGCATTGATAATTCTTTATGCCGTGGGAAGAAAGGTGTTTTTTAACTATATAAACATATCAATTTTTTAAATTTCAAAATGGTAAAATTAAAGTATTATTTAATTTTGTAAGTACTAATTGTTTTTCATGGTAAATGCCTCATCGCCATAACTTGGGGTTGATTTCCGTTCCGACTGAGGAATGATCGGGTAGAGCGTAGAACTGCTCAGGTAACCTCAAAAACTGCTCAGGTAGTGCGAAGAGTTGCTCGGGTAACCTCGAAAACTTATCAGGTAGTTCGTAGAGTCGCTCAGGAACCTTGAAAACTGATCGGCTAGGGTGGAGAACTCATCGGGTAACCATGAAACTGATCGGGTAGAGCGTAGAACCGCTCAGGTAACCCCGAAAACTGATCAGGTAGGGTGGAGAACTGTTCGGGTAGCCCCGAAAACTGCTCGGATATGGTGCAGAACTGCTCAGGTCGCCAGGCAACCGCTCTAATCCATAACCACATAATCAAAAGGAGGGTTTAATTATGGTTCAACATTTATTTAGTATGAATTTACAATGGTCGGAGGGGAGAAATGGGACGGGGAATATTGTTGCGGACAATCTAAATACGAAAATTTCTATTCCCCAAGAAATGAATGGACCAGGGATTGGGACAAATCCTGATGAAATGCTGCTTGGAGCGGCAGCAACTTGTTATTTGATTACATTGGCTACGTTACTTGAAAATTCGAAGATTGCTGTGTTGGATTTGTCTATGCAAGCTGAAGGTTTTGTTGATGTCACGAATGGTGTTTTTACTTATGAGAAAATCGTACATAAGCCAAGAATTGTTGTACAAAATTTATCTGAGCGAGAACAAAAAAGAATTGATCGACTAGCTGAGAAGGCAGAACAAACGTGTATGATTAGTAAGGCATTAAAAGGAAATGTTCAAATTACATGCGATGTGCAAATTATACAAGGGTAAAAAGGAACATTTCCATTAATGGCTGAATATAATAATATTGGGAGTTATTCAAAAATGATTTTGAAATAACTCCTTTTTTGACTCATCACTAAAAGTTAGGGGCGACATTTGTTATGGAGATATGCCTCTTTTTTTACATATTATTATGAAATTGCTTTATCAAAAGTAGTTCTATAAATGTCCCAAATGAATATATAAAATTAAGTGCTAAAAAAATGCAAAGGATGATGTATTGCACGGGCAGTCAGCTCAGACTATTAAATTTTATAGTCAGTACGGAAAAAGAATTTTTGATATTGCGGGGGCACTCCTATTACTTTTCATAACCATTCCTCTTATGTTGGTAGTATTCCTCATTCTTCTTATTGGCACAGGCCGCCCTGTTTTTTTTAAACAAATCCGTACTGGACAGGATCATCAGCGCTTTGTTATTTGGAAGCTACGGACAATGACCATACAGGCAGTTCCAGTGAATATGCCTACTATGTGTGCAGATGGAATTCCGGATGATTATTTTTTTAAAACTGAACAGGATATAAGAATCACGAAGGTTGGGGCCGTTCTTCGGAAGTTAAGTATTGATGAAATTCCACAGCTCATTAACGTCTTAAAAGGAGATATGAGTATTGTTGGACCACGACCAGAAGTTCCAACCATCACAAATGCTTATAACACTTTACAGGCACGACGTTTAGAAGTAAAGCCAGGTTTAACAGGGCTTGCTCAAATTAACGGCCGCTCTAATATTTCTCACGGGCAAAAAATTTCATATGACCTAGAATACGTTGATAATCATTCCATTTGGATGGATTTTAAGATTATCATCAAAACACTTTACGTAGTGTTAGCGAGAACAGGTGCTTATTAAAAATTAAGGAGTGTTAGGTACTGAAGATCGTTCAGCTTATTACACGTATGGATAAAATTGGCGGAGCGCAAAAGCATGTGGAGGCACTTGCTATAAAATTAAAGCAAGATGGGCACGAGGTAACCATTGTAACAGGCCTTTATGATCCTTCACTGTGGCGCTTTCAAGAAGAAAAAATTGATGTGATCAGTATCCCAGCCATGCAGCGAGCGATTCACCTAAAAAAGGATTTACAAACCTTTTGGCAATTAAGAGCTTCATTTAAAAAAATACAACCAGATATTATTGCAGCACATTCATCGAAGGCGGGCGCAATTGGTCGTGTAGTTGGTAGGATTTTAAGCATTCCAACTGTTTTTACGGCCCATAGTTGGAGTTTTACAGAAGGCGTACCGCATAAAAAAAAGAGGCTGTATAGTCGAATGGAAAAATCGGTTCAGCCGCTAACAGCTAAAATTATTACGGTATCTGAATATGATCGCAAGCTAGCATTAACGAAAAAAATTGCTCCTGCTCATAAAATGTTGACGATTCATAATGGCATCGACCAAATAGAGAAGCGAGAAGCACCTATTAAAGAGAATGAGGAGCATCCATTAATTGTGATGGTTGCTCGTTTTGAAGTGCCAAAAAGACAGGATTTATTGCTAGAGACTTTAGCGGAGCTTTCTGATGTACCTTGGCGCCTGCAATTGATAGGTGATGGCTCATTTCGTCCTAGTTTGGAAAAATTCGTTGCCGATAAAGGCTTAACGGATCGTGTCTCATTTTTGGGCAATCAATTAGATGTCACATCTTTACTTGAGGAAAGTCATTTATTTGTCTTGTTATCAGATTGGGAGGGCTTACCGATTTCCATTATTGAAGCAATGCGAGCGGGACTTCCAATTATCGCCACGAATGTAGGTGGTGTCAATGAATTAGTTTCTGATAATGAGAATGGATTTTTAATTAATCGAGATGATAAAGATCGACTAAAGAAAAGGCTTAAACAATTGTTAATGGATGAGAGCTTACGTCAAAAAATGGGGGACGCAAGTGAACGTCGCTTTTTAAGGAATTTTACGTTTCTACCAATGTATCAGAAAACTTTATTTGTCTACGAACAGGCTGTATTAAAGTCGGCTAAGAAAGGTGATTAATTTGCAATTAATTCGCATTCGAACTGATGATGAGCTTATGTGGTATAAGGATATTTGGGATGAAATTTTAGCAGCGGAGGTCAATGATAATCCATTTATAGAATTTGCTTGGTTTTATAACTGGTGGCAAATTGTTGGGCGAAGAGAGCGTGTTGAGCTCTATGCTGTTGAAGAAAAAGGTACTATTATTGCCTTTTTCCCCTTTTTAGTTCGACTTCGATGGGGAGTACGAATTTATGCCTTTGCGGGAGAAAATATTGCGAATTATTCAGGTGTTGTAGCGAAAAAAGAATGGCTGTTGCCCGCTACGAACTTTGTTTTTGATCAGCTCATTGAAAAGTATAAACATCTACTATTTTCGTTTCATGGATTATTGGAAAGCAAAGACTCTACAAAGGTCATTGAGCAATATTTTGTTGAAAGGCAGTTACGCCCGAGTATTTTTCGTGTAGTGACTCCGTATCTTGCCTTTCACGAAATAGATTTCCATAACTATTTCAATCAACGTAGAAAAATGCATGGTGTAGATAGAAGAGAACGGAAGCTACGAAAATTAGGCTCATTAATGAGGAAAATCCCTTCGCAAGGCGAGCTTTGGCAAATGTTTAGATTATTTGATCGACGATGGGCAAAAAAGATAGACACAAGTGATTTTACGAAAGGTAAGAAAAAGGATTTTTTCGAACGGTTAGCGCTCCTTAAAGGGGAGGCATTACAAGTGGAGGTAGATGCACTTGTTTTTGAAGACCAATGGATTGCCTTCACCTACGGAATATGCTGTCGAGGACGTTATGTAACTTATGCACTTGCCCATGAGCCGACATTTAATATATTTGGACCGGGTAGATTAGTGAATCAGGAAATCATCAAACGAACTTATTCAGAAAACTATCACTTGTTCGATATGAGTATTGGCTATGAGCCGTATAAGTTCGATTGGCGCTCTAATATTGATTTTACAAGGCGTATGCTCGTAAGCAGTGGAACGAAGCGTGCAAAGCTATTGGCGGGTCGTTTTACACTGAAGGAACGACTCAAGGAATTTTTAAAAGGCAATCATCGTGTCGTGGAATGGAAACGCAATACTTTAGGTCAATTACGTTACTTAGTAAAGTATGGAAAAGTAAAAGATTGGCTAGAATATGGACAACTATTCGTAGAAAAATTTATTCGTTTTAAGCAAGTGGATTTGTATGAATTATCCCCGTCAGATAGTGTTACACCGCATCGACCTGTAGGAGATTTGTTTGAGGAGCTGTCGATACAGGAGGCGATGCAACTCGATGAGGAAGAGGTTATTTCTTTATTTTATAAGGGATACACCATTTATAAAGATTCTTTTGCAGCAACGAATAAGCCTGCGTTTGCGTTACATGCGATGAACTGGCGTGTAGATGAATTGCAAATTGTTGAAGCATTGCCAAAGCAGACATATTTTTTAACCTATGATGCTTATAAAAATATCGATATTATCACAGCCTTTTTCCAAAAAATGAAACCTGCACAAACACTTTGGGTTACTGCAAGCTTTTGGCAATGGCGAAAGCGTAAACGATTATTGCAGCTAGGCTATAAACGTATTTCTCGAATGAAACATTTTAAATGTGCTCGTTATGAGCGAAATCATGTAGAAAAATACACAGAGAGTGGGGGCGATGTTCATTCTGTCCATTAAAAGTAAGCGATGGAATATCGCAATGCAGCATTTTTATTTTGTAGAGAAGCCAGCAAATGTTAGAAAATCAATGAAGGTTATTGGATATACAAATTCACTTGTACCGAGCCGTAAGCTTGTCAAAAGTGAAACGGTTCATATTCACCTTACAGATAGTGAATCGTCATTGTATCTTGCTCTTTCAGAAAGTAATCGAAAAATTCTTCGTCGTGCACAAAAAGAGTCCTATCAAGTTTTTATTTATAAAGAACCATCAGATGAAAATTTACGAGCCTTTCAACAGTTTTATAATAACTTCGCAAAAAGGAAAAAACTCGAGCTAATTAGTAAGTCTCAAATGGAAGCTATTACGCTCTTAAAAAATAAAGGAGCGCTATGGTTGTCTGAGATTCGCAGTATTTGTGGACAAACACTATGCTATAGACTCGATATTGTATACGCTAATAAAGCGATGTCCTATTATGTAGCGACTTGTCATTCACAATCGATGCCAGAGCATTTAAAAAGACCAGTTCGTTATGCAAATCGATTCTTACTTTGGCACAATTTATTGCATTTAAAGGAGCAAGGCTTTGTTTTATATGATATGGGGAAACTGACAGATGATCAAAATGTTCGTGCATTTAAGCAAGGCTTCGGTGGACAAGTTGTCGATGTATACTCCGGCTACATTACCCAATCAAAAATACGTGCACTGTTACTGGGCGTGCAAAAATGGAGGAAGTAGTAATTGAAGTAAATCGTGGAGGTCTTGTCATATCATTGGATTTTGAGCTAAATTGGGGTGTCCACGATGTATTTAAGTACGGACAATACAATAAAAATTTATATGGCGTACGTGAAGCGTTGCCTAAAATACTAGAGTTGTTTGAATTATATGGCATTCATGCGACTTGGGCCACAGTGGGTCTATTGTTTGCAGATACAAAAGCAGAAATGGCTCACTATTTAAGAGGTATCCCAATAAAATATAAAAACATGCACTATGCAGCTCATACACAACTTGCAAAAGTAGGAGAAAATGAGCAGGAGGATCTCTTACATTTCGGCAAATCTTTAATTGAGAAGATTAAATGTACGCCACATCAAGAAATAGGAAGTCATACGTTTTCACATTTTTACTGTTTAGAAAATGGACAAACTGAAGCAAATTTTCGTGCAGATTTACATGCTACTGCAATGATTTGTGAAGAAAATATCGCACCGATGAAATCGATTGTATTTCCGCGTAATCAAGTGAACGAAGCATATTTCTCAGCATGTCAGGACGTAGGATTTGTATGTTATCGAGGAAATGAAAAACATCCGTTGTACGATCCTCAAAAATTCACGAAAAAAGGTCGTCTATTAGGTGCAAAAAAATGGCTGGATACCTATGTTAATGTAACAGGAAATCATCTTGTAACGCTTGAAGAAATGCAAATGGATTCTTTTATTAACATTCGTTCAAGTGCATTTTTAAGACCCTATTGTAGTCCATTACGATTTTTTGAAGGCTTAAAGATCAAACGTATTAAAGAGGGAATGCATGCAGCTGCAAGGTCTAAAGCTTTTTATCATTTATGGTGGCACCCCCATAATTTTGGCAAGAACATTGAAAAAAATTTAGCTATGCTTGAGGAACTTTTACAGTATTATCAGGAATTACGTAATCAATATAATTTTCGAAGCTATACGATGCACGAGGTCGCAGAGCTTTGCCAAACTCTATCCCGCAAAAGCCCGATTGGTGAAGACTAATAATCAGAGGGGTGAACAAAACCCACAAAAAGTAGCGAACTAGAAAATTGCCTAGTTTGCTACTTTTTGTGTTTAAAGGGGTAAATGGAGTATGTGGTTTTTTTAAGAAATTAAGAGGGAAAATACCGGACTTTGACGAAAATGTATGTACTAATGGTACTATTAATGTGGAAGATATTTCTCTAGGTATATTTATAGGAACAATAAAGTAGTATAGGGCAATTTACTTCGATCCGGCTCATCGGACGCCCCCAGGAAGCTTTGCTCTGTGCGAAAGCGAAGCGACAGCAACAAAGCGCCCAGTCGGAACGGAAATCAACCCTACGTTATAGTAGTTATAGAAAAATAGCATGAAGGTGGTCGGTTAACATGTTTATTCAACCAGAATGGCAGTATAAGCAAGAAAATGGTTCAGCTATGCATCAATGGATTAAGCAAAAAGAAAATCCACTTCCAAATGATGTAGATATTATTTTGTATGGTGCTTTATTATCGTATGCTAGTAAACCCTCCCAAAAAGCGTTGTATCCAACAGCATTTCGAAAGGCTTGGCCAAGCTTTCAATCCTATAATTTAGATGAGCAAGTAGATTTGCGCTCGTTGGCAGTCGTTGATGTAGGTGATGTAGCCATCCACGAGACGGATAGAATGCTTTCTGAGTCAGCTGTAGAAGCTGCGGCAGAAAGCTTAAGCACCGCATATTCTAAAAGCTTCACCTGTCTTATAGGTGGAGATCATGCGATTACAGCTTGCTCCCTAAAAGGGATAAAGAATGCTTTTCCAAAGGAGCGAATAGGGATTATTCAAATTGATACGCATTTGGATGCCCGCAATCAGGAGGAAATTGGTTTAGCTATGGATTCTCCAATACAGCAGCTCATTGCAGCGGAGATTGTAGAGGGGAAACATGTTTATAATGTCGGGTTACATGGCTTTTTTAATTCGCCAGAAATGATTCACTACGCGAAAGAACAAGGGATTCATATGATTACGTTAAAGCAGATGCGTCGTGATGGCATACAATTAACAATTCGCGAAATGCTTCGTCAGCTTATGTATGAGGTGGATCGTATTTATGTATCAGTAGATTTGGATGCACTCGATATTATATTCGCCCCAGATGTACCTGCAGCATCACCAGGTGGATTAACCGCCTATGAATTATTTGATATCCTAAAACTCATTGGAGAAAATGAAGGGGTCCGCCATATTGACTTTGTCTACGCCGATCCAAAGGAGGGGGACCTACGCCCTGAAACAGTAAAGATGGGCGTGACAGCATTTTTACAATGGCTAACAGGTATTCGACTGGATTACCGCAATCGTATTTCAAAGAAAGGCAACGCTATAAGTAGATAATTATACAATGAGACGTGGAATGATGGCTTGTATATATTTACAATGAAGTTTGATGATAGTTTGCTATAATAGAACAATGCTTAATATATTATGATGAATACATCATTGTATTGTTATAGAGAGGATTATTTATTATGACAACAAAACCAAAACTATTAATTGTTGATGGTATGGCGCTATTATTCCGTTCATTTTTTGCGTCTGCTGCGATGGGGCATTATATTCGCCTTACGGACGGGACACCTTCTAATGGTGCCCAAGGATTTGTGCGTCATGTATTGACGGCACAATCTATTATGAAGCCGACCCATCTTGCTGTTTGTTGGGATATGGGTGCACATACATTCCGTAACGAATTATTTGATGGCTATAAAGCTAATCGTCCAGCACCACCAGAGGAAATGCTACCACAATTTGATATGGCGAAAAATTTATCTCAACAAATTGGCTGGCAAAATTTCGGTGTTAAAGGGATGGAGGCAGATGATTTAATTGGCTCAATGGTTACAAAATTTCAGGATGAGGCAGACATTACAGTAATTAGTGGAGACAAGGATTTACTGCAGCTTTTAAGACCGTCCGCGGAAATTGCTTTTACGAAAAAAGGCTACACAGAGTATGACGTTTATACGCATACACGCTTTCAAGAGGAATATGGCATCGAACCTATTCAATTTGCACAGGTCAAAGCTTTTATGGGGGATACGAGTGACGGTTACCCGGGTGTTAAGGGAATTGGACCAAAGCAGGCACTTACGTTAATTCAAACATATGGTTCTATCGAAAAAGTTCTTACGTCATTAGACGAATTAAAGCCTGGTCAACGCACGAAAATTAAAGAGAATCTAGATATGCTAAAATTGTCACACGAGCTTGCAACAATTCAAACGAACGTACCAATCGAAGCAGAATTATCGAGCCTAGTATTACCTAATTACGAGCCTCAAATGTTCAAAGAAATAGAAGAACGCGGCTACACATTAATCGCCAAGCAGGCACGCTCACTGTATTCTCTTATTTAACTTCTTTCAGCGGGTGTCCAAACATCCGCTGAAAGAAGTTAAAGCCTCCGGCGGATGTCACGGAAATTGGAAAGGAGTTCTTTGTGCAAGCACAAAGCCGATTCCGGACGCAATTATGCCGAGGCATAATTGATTAACAAACATCATGGTCGTCAACGCAGAGTATAGAAATATGCTCTGCTTTTTTAATGGCACATCACCATAAGTTGGGGATGACATTGTTAAAACGTATTCATGTATATAGGTTGATTGGAGTGGAGACTGGGCGACTCCTTGGGGATCAGCGTCACAGGTGAGACCCTGGAGCGAGCAACGCGAGTGAAGCGGCTCATCGGACGCCCCCAGGAAAGCGCCCAGTCGGAACAGAAATCAACCACACGTTATGGTGATGAACCTTTATACATTTTTGTAACCTTTTCCTAACCTCAAACGAATTATAAGCAAATAAGTAAAAGGAGGGGAAAGCTTGATTGATTCAAATAACTTAGAATCAAGAATAGTTGAAATCTACAATTTGTATTACTTAGACGTTTATAGATTTCTTGTTTGTTTTACGGGAAATCAAAATGATGCTGAAGATTTGACCCAAGAAGTATTCATTCGGGTATTAAAAGGGTTATCGAATTTTAATGGCAACTATCATTTAAAAACATGGATTTTTTCAATCGCAAAACATGTAGCAATAGATCACTACAGAAAGAAAAGGTTTGCCTCACTATTTAAGGACGGTTTTTTTAATCAGTTATCTTCGAATGAAAAGAAGCCTGATGAGGAATTTGAGGTAACAGAATTAAAACAATTTATTCATGAAGCTATTGCTAAATTAAAACCTAATTACAGAGCAGTAGTCATTCTTCGAGGTATTAATGAATTTTCCATAAACGAGACTTCGGAAATTCTTCAATGTAGTGTGGCGAAAGTAAAAGTTGATTATCACAGAGCCCTAAAAGAGCTTAAAAGAAAACTGAATATTGAAATAGAGGGGGTTTTGACAAATGCAAAATGAAAAAGACTTATTTGATATGTTGAAAGAAATGTACCCTCAACATCCTAGAAAGGAATTTGTTTCTGCAACTGAGAGTACTCTTAGACAACGAGCACGAAGCATGGGTAAAAAAAGAATCTTCACAAAATTCTCTGTGATTACAAGTAGTGTTTTAGTTTGTGCATTTATTTTTTCATGGTTAATCTCCTTAAATGGAAGTGGCACAGTTTCAGAGGTAGCCCATAGTGATGGAGGGGCGTCATTGTCTTATGCAATGGAAGAAAAGAAACCTGTGGTATATATTTATCAATCACATAACAGGGAATCATTTTTCCCGGAGCTTCCTGAACAGCAGGCGTATAGAGAGCAGCCGCCGTATAGTGATACTAAAAATGTAACATTGATAGGTAAAGAGTTAAGTAGGGCATTAAAAGAAATGCAAATTAATTCGATACATGATGAGACTGATATAGCCGGAATCTTAGCAAGAAGAGGTTTATATTTTCCGGATTCATATAAAGTGTCACGGGAAAATTTACAAAAAGTTTTAGCTGAAAATGACAGTATTCACATGGTTTTTGATATACATCGAGATTCTATAAAAAGACGAGATTCCACAATTGAAATTAAAGGGATAGAATACGCAAGAATTAAATTTGTCGTATCAAAAACGAGTGGAAACTATGAAACGAATAAAACATTTGCCACTCAGCTTCATGAACAACTAGAAGAATTATATCCAGGACTATCAATAGGTGTAATAGAAAAAGGGGTCGATCCCCAAAATACCTATAATCAAGATCTCCACGATAATTCAGTATTATTAGAAGTTGGAGGTATAGAAAATACGCTGGAAGAAACGTATAGAACAATAGATGTTTTTGCACAAATTCTAAAAGATATTCTTGAGAACAGTAAATAAGCCTTGAATTATTGATGAAAAAAGAGCGTGTCTAACATTGCAGGCACGTCCTAACTTAGTTCGGTGTAATTTTTACGAAGCTCAATACTTTCTCATTATCTTTAAAAGGAGCCGTTCGAATTTTACTTTCACGATTAGGACCGCCATTATCATGGAACATTAACAATAACTCATCATTTCGTATTTCATAGCCAATGAGAGGCACCCAATGATAGGCGAAGGCAGATTTTTTATCGCACCAATTTAAGCTAAAATAGCGGTCAAAGCGTATGGCAACAGGGCGACCTGCATCGATTTCCTGCATAGCCTCCTTTAATGTACAATCGCGAATATTCCATGTCGGACGTAGCCGGCGAAGATTGCGAATTAGACGCCATTTGAATAATCCGATTTTCGTGCCACCGAGAAGTTTATAAAGCACATTTACCGAAGGAGCTTGATCTTCAAAATAGTTTAAGATTACGTGTACAGTTGTAGGTCCACATGCAGAATTACGATAGTTTGGTGAAATGGCTGCATCATATTGGGACTTTCCAAGTAGCGACAATGGCTGGCGCATCATAATCTCCTTTCTAAAAAGAGCTGCATTTCCAAAAGAAATGCAGCTCTGTTTTTGCAGATAAGAATTTTGTAACTTGCGGCTGACGCTTCGCTTTCGCCACAGATTAGTAACTCTTCTACATTAACTTTGCTATTTTAGCCTAGCTAATTATTGTTGAGCAGATAAGAATTCTGTAACTTGTTGAGGTGATTTAGCATTAGCACTATGTAAGTGTGCTAATTTTTCACCGTTTTGGAAAATTAGTAGGCTTGGAATACCCATTACATCATATTTGTCCGCAATTTCTGGAAGCTCATCGCGGTTAAGTTCGTACCAGTCAAATTGGTTGTACTCTTCGATAATTGGATCGATGAACATATTCATGCGTGTGCAGTCTGGGCACCATCCAGCGTAAAATTTCACTAGAACTTTTTGATCACCAGAGATCAGTTCATTAAATTGTTCAGCAGTTGTAATTGTTTTCATAAGTATTTCACTCTCCTTGCTTTCCATTCTACACATTTTTCTCGCAACCTGAAAGTTTTCTGTTTGGAATAATCGATATCTACTTATTGTCTTATTTTCGCTCGTAAAAAACAAAAAAAGTTATATATTGCAAAAATAATTGGAGGAAAATGATTGCTAAATTAAACAAAATAATCTACACTAAAAACAGAAAAAGTAGTTTTATCTTCATTCAGCGGAAAATATTTACCTCAAAAACTACAATGGTAGCTGGACGGAGATAAGCCTCAGTCGTATGTCACAGATTATGCCTAAAATTATCTGGACAAAAATACGCTAAGGCAAACTTGATATTTTTTTGGTCAAAAAATGAATGGCTATTCATTCAATGGGAGAATAAGGGGGAATTGCTTGTGACTTACAACATTAAAAAAGCAGCTGTTCTAGGTTCTGGGGTAATGGGCTCTGGAATTGCAGCACATTTAGCAAACATCGGTATTCCAACATTATTATTAGACATTGCGCCGAAGGAACTAACAAAAGAGGAAGAAGCGAAGGGTCTTTCCTTAGAGCATCCTGCTGTAAGAAATCGTATCGTCAACGGAGCTCTTCAAAAGCTATTAAAGCAAAAGCCAGCACCACTTACTTCTAAGAAAAATTTATCACTACTAACGGTTGGTAACTTTGAGGACGATTTAGAGAAATTAAAAGATGTAGATTGGATTATAGAAGTTGTCGTTGAAAATTTAGCGATTAAACAAAACCTATATGAAAAAGTTGATGCTGTACGTAAGCCTGGCACAATTATTAGTTCAAACACCTCTGGCATAAGTATCGATGCAATGGCAGAAGGACGTTCAGAAGATTTTCAAAAGCATTTCCTTGGAACTCACTTTTTCAACCCGCCACGCTATTTAAAATTACTTGAAGTCATTCCGGCAAACACAACAGCGCCAGAGGTTGTAAACTTTATGAAAACATTTGGCGAAGATGTGCTTGGAAAAGGCGTTGTACTTGCTAAGGATACACCAAACTTCATTGCCAACCGTATCGGAACGTACGGTTTACTAATTACTTTACAAGAAATGATGAAGGGCTATTCAGTTGGTGAGGTGGATTCTGTAACAGGTCCATTAATCGGTCGTCCAAAATCTGCAACCTTCCGAACGTTGGATGTTGTTGGTTTAGATACATTTATCCATGTAGCGAAAAACGTTTATGATCAAACAACTGGTGAAGAGCAGCAAGTATTTGCAGTACCAGAATTCCTACAGAAAATGGTTGCAAACGGCTGGCTAGGAGCAAAATCAGGTCAAGGGTTCTTCTTAAAGCAAGGTAAAGAGATCCTTGAAATTGATCCAGGCACACTAGAGTATAGCCCAGCAAAAAAATTAAAAACACCTTCTATTGAAATGGCAAAACAAACTCGTGGATTAGCAAATAAAGTGAAAGCATTAACATATGCAAAAGATCGTACAGGAGAGTTATTATGGGGTATCTTCGCTCCGACACTCATTTACTCTGCACAGCTACACGGTGAAATTGCTGATGATATTGTTGCGATTGACAATGCTATGAAATGGGGCTTCGGCTGGCAGCAAGGTCCATTTGAAATATGGGATGCAATTGGCGTGAAAGAGTCTGTAGCTAAAATGGAGGCTGAGGGTCGTGAAGTGCCGGCATTTGTAAAAGATATGTTAGCAAGCGGCTTTGAAACTTTCTATTCGGAAATTGACGGCGACCTAGCCTATTATAATGGCTCTGAATATGTAAAAGTGCCAGTTAATGAAAAGGAAATTAACTTAAAACGCTATAAGAAAAAGCACGGTGTTATCAAATCAAATACAGGTGCTAGCTTAATAGATTTAGGTGACGGAATTGCATTACTTGAATTCCATTCCCAATCAAATGCAATTGGCTTAGACATTATTCAAATGATTAACTTTGCAGTCGATGAAGTAGAAGCTAACTATAAAGGCTTAGTCATCGGTAACCAAGGGAAAAACTTCTGTGTTGGTGCGAATCTAGGAATGATTTTAGTAGAAGCACAGGATGATAATATTTTTGAGCTAGATTTCGTTATTAAAGCATTCCAAGATGCAATGCAAAAGATTAAATATTCTCGCAAGCCTGTTGTGGCAGCACCTTTCGCTATGACACTTGGTGGAGGAGCAGAGGTTTGTTTACCAGCTGCACATATTCAAGCAACGATGGAAACGTATATGGGCTTAGTAGAAGTCGGCGTAGGATTAATTCCTGGCGGCGGCGGTAATAAGGCACTATACCAAAAATTCATCAAAGGGTTACCAAATGGCGTTGAGGTAGACTATCAACATATTGCTAATAAAGTATTTGAAACAGTTGCGATGGCAAAAGTTGCAACATCTGGCGAAGAAGCACGTGAAAATAACTTCTTGAACTTTGCTGACGGGATTTCTGTTAACCCAGATCACCAACTATATGATGCAAAACAAGCTGCACTAGCGCTTTATGAGGCAGGCTATCAAGCACCTGTACCTACGAAAGTTCCTGTAGTCGGTGCATCAGGCTACGGTACACTACTAATCGGTGCGCAAGGAATGTTTGAATCAGGCTATATTAGTGAACACGATTTAAAAATCGCTAAAAAATTAGCGTATGTCATTGCTGGTGGTAAAGTTCCATATGGCACATTAGTAGATGAACAGTACCTATTAAACCTTGAGCGTGAGGCGTTCCTAAGCTTAGTTGCAGATCCGTTGTCTCAACAAAGAATGCAGCACATGCTTTTAAAGGGAAAACCACTGCGTAACTAATTTCAAGACTGTGACCATACTTGCACATGAAACAAAGGGGGATTAATACGATGCGTGAAGCCGTTATTGTAGCAGGAGCACGAACTCCGATTGGAAAAGCAAAAAAGGGTTCTTTAGCAACAGTTAGACCAGATGATTTTGGAGCGGTTGTTGTCAAAGAAACATTAAAAAGAGCGGGCTATGAAGGTCCGATTGACGATTTAATTTTAGGGTGTGCAATGCCTGAAGCTGAGCAAGGCATGAACGTAGCACGTAATATTGGAGCGCTTGCTGGATTACCAGATACAACGCCAGCGCTGACAATTAATAGATTCTGTTCATCAGGTTTACAAGCAATCGCTTTTGCAGCAGAGCGTATTATGCTAGGACATTCTAAGGCGATTCTTGCTGGTGGAGTCGAGTCGATGAGTATGGTGCCAATGGTTGGCAATACACCTCGTTTAAATCCAACGCTAGCAGAAACTGCGCCCCAATATTATATGGGGATGGGGCATACAGCTGAGGAAGTGGCACGTCAATACAATGTAAGTAGAGAAGATCAGGATGCATTTGCTGTGCGTTCACATGAGCTTGCAGAAAAAGCGATTAAAGAAGGTAAATTCAATGATGAAATCGTACCAATCGAAGTGGAACAGCATTATGTAGACGATAACAACAAACCACAGGTGAAAAAATTCACGTTTAGCATGGATGAAGGTGTACGTCCAGGTGCATCTGTAGAAGGTTTAGCGAAGCTTCGTCCAGCCTTCCATGTAAAGGGTAGTGTTACAGCTGGTAATGCCTCTCAAACTTCTGATGGTGCAGCAGCAGTACTTGTGATGGATCGTGAGGAAGCAGAAAAGCAAGGGCTTACACCAATGGCGAAGTTTTTAGGCTTTGCAGTTGGTGGTGTACCTCCGGAAGTGATGGGTATTGGACCAATCGTGGCAGTACCAAAAGCACTTGAAATTGCCGGGTTAGCAATTGATGACATTGATTTATGGGAAATTAACGAAGCATTTGCGTCACAATCTTTACAGGTCGTACGTCATTTAGGCATCGACCAAAACAAAGTAAATGTCAATGGTGGAGCAATTGCCGTAGGTCACCCACTTGGTGCAACTGGAGCCATTTTAACATTAAAGCTTATCCATGAATTGAAGCGTCAAGGTAAGAAATATGGTGTCGTGACAATGTGTATTGGCGGCGGAATGGGTGCTGCAGGAGTATTTGAAATTCTATAATTTTTGCTAGATCAGCTTGGAGTGCAGCGTTTTCGGTTGCCTCCGAACACAGTGCTTCAAGCTTTTCTATATATTGGGGATAAAAGCTATTAACAATAGATATATAGGGAGGAATTTAGAATGACAGAAAAAACAACGGATTTCATTAAAGGCGGCGGATTTATTATTGAAGATGTGGAATTAGATCGTGTATTTACACCAGAAGATTTCACAGATGAGCATAAAATGATTGCTAAAACAACTGAAGAGTATGTAGCAAATGAAGTGTTACCAGTCGTTGAAAATTTAGAACACCATGAATTTGAGCATTCGGTTCGTCTACTAAAAAGTGCAGGTGAGCTCGGCTTACTAAGCGCAGATGTACCTGAAGAATATGAAGGTCTAGGGTTAGACAAAGTTTCTTCTGCATTAATCGCAGAAAAAATGTCAGTTGCTGGTGGCTTCTCTATTACGCATGGTGCACACGTAGGTATTGGTTCTTTACCAATCGTACTTTTCGGAAATGAAGAGCAAAAGCAAAAGTATTTACCCAAGCTTGCGTCAGGTGAATTAATTGCTGCTTACGCATTAACTGAGCCAGGTTCAGGTTCTGATGCATTAGGTGCAAAAACAACTGCAAAGTTAAATGATGCAGGGACACATTATATTTTAAATGGTGAAAAGCAATGGATTACAAATGCAGGCTTTGCAGATGTATTTGTTGTCTATGCAAAAATTGATGGCGATAAATTCTCAGCATTCATCGTAGAGCGTGCCTTCAATGGCGTTTCGGTTGGCGCAGAAGAGAAAAAAATGGGTATCAAATCTTCATCGACACGTACATTAATCCTTGAAGATGCAGAAGTACCTGTAGAAAACCTTTTAGGTGAAGTAGGTCGCGGACACGTTATTGCTTTTAATATTTTAAATATCGGTCGCTATAAATTAGGGGTTGGAACAATTGGTGGCTCGAAGCGTGCATTAGAGTTAGCCATTCAATACACAAACCAACGTCAGCAGTTTAAAACGAAGCTGTCTGATTTCAATCTAACAAAAGAAAAATTATCGACAATGGCTTCACAATTATATGCGTCTGAGTCATTAAACTATCGTACAGTTGGTTTATTTGAAGACCGTTTAAGTCAGCTAAGCCCAGAAGAGCAAAAGCAAGGAAAAGTGATTGCTGGTGCAATTGCTGAGTATGCTATTGAATGTTCTATTGCTAAAGTATTTGGTTCTGAGACTTTAGATTACATTGCAGATGAAGCGGTTCAATTACACGGTGGTTACGGCTTTATGGCTGAATACGAAGTAGAGCGTATTTATCGTGATTCTCGTATTAATCGTATTTTTGAAGGTACTAATGAAATTAACCGCATGATTGTACCAGGTACATTTATGAAGAAAGCATTAAAAGGTGAATTGCCATTACTTCAAGTCGCTCAAAATTTACAACAGGAGCTTCTGATGCTAATGCCTGAAGATGTAGGCACAGAGCCTCTAGCACAGGAAAAATATCTTGTGAAAAATGCGAAGAAAATTGCTGTATTAGCAGCAGGTTTAGCAGCACAACGCTACGGCGCGAAGCTTGATCAAGAGCAAGAAGTATTGGTGAATATTGCAAATATCGCAAACCAACTATTCGCTATGGAATCAGCTGTATTGCGTACAGAAAAAGCGATTGCTCGTGACGGTGCTGAAAAAGCTCATCAAAAATTACTATACACTCAAATCTTCTGCCAAGAAGCATTTGCAGAAATTGAAAAAGAAGCAAAAGATACGATTCTTGCTTCAGCAGACGGCGATGCTGCACGCATGACATTGTCTGCACTACGTAAGTTAACTCGCAACAACCCATACAACTTAATCGCGAAGAAACGCGAAGCTTCTGTTAAATTAATTGAAGCAGAAAAATATATAGTTTAATATAGCAAACTTAACCTAGCTATCCGAGATGTGATAGCTAGGTTTTTTGTTGAAAATAAAAGTATAGCTCTTGCAAAATGAGGGGGATGATTTCCGTTCCAGGCTACTCGCTTTCCCACGGGAGTCGAGTAGCCTTCCACTCCAATCAACAATATCGTAGAACTTTAATAAATTTTAAGTATGTCAAAGGAGAACGCTGGGGCTACTCATCATAATCAATCAGAATAGTGTCGGCGATTGTACATCTGTTGTGGCTGCCGCTTTGCTTTCGTACCAAAAAACACTGGTTGCTAAAGTTTGATTTTATTACTCAAAATCAGAGAAACATGTAAGAAACACGCTATATGAATTGGTTGATTGGAGTGGGGGCTGGGCGACTCCTTGGGGATCAGCAATAGAGGAACGAAGGCTAAAATCATCACATCCTGTGATAACGCCTTCGTGACCAACATCGGTGCTGCTGCCGCTTTGCTTTCGCGCAAAAAACATCTGTTGGCCCGAGACCCTGGAGCGAGCAACGCGAGTGAAGCGGCTCATCGGACGCCCCCAGGAAAGCGCCCAGCCGGAACGGAAATCAACCCCACGCTATGGAATAATATTGTTTCATTTTGGTTCGCAACGGTTATGATGGTATACTACAGAAAATGAGGGGGACACGAAAATGTAGTGTCCTAAAATGATAGTAGAGGAGCCTATAAATGACGATTCAATTTATTCAATATCCGAAATGTACTACTTGCAAAAAAGCTCAAAAATGGCTAAATGACAATGGGGTTTCATACGAAGAGGTACACATTGTCGAACAACCGCCTACAAAGGACGAATTATCAAACTTATGGCAAGCTAGTGGACAACCGTTAAAGAAATTTTTTAATACTTCTGGTATGAAATATCGAGAGCTTGGCTTGAAGGATAAACTTGCAGAAATGACTGAAGAGGAGCAGCTTGAACTGCTTGCGTCAGATGGTATGTTGATTAAACGTCCGATTGTAACCGATGGAAAAAAAGTTACTTTAGGGTTTAAAGAATCAGATTTTGAGCAAGCTTGGAAATAACGCTTTTAATCTTGTTTTTATGGAAGAAGTATGGCACACTGAAAATGAATATATTACATATTTATGGAGGGGTTTTTTGCATGAGCACACCTAAAGACTTACGTTACTCTGAAGAGCACGAATGGGTAAAAGTAGAAGATGGTAAAGTACGTATCGGTATTTCTCATTTCGCACAATCTGAACTTGGAGATATCGTTTTCGTTGAGCTTCCACAAGTTGGCGACGAAATCAAAACTGATGATCCATTCGGTAGCGTAGAATCTGTAAAAACAGTTTCTGAATTATACGCACCAATCTCAGGTACAGTAGTTGAAGTAAATGCAGATTTAGAAGATAGCCCAGAATTCGTTAATGAATCACCATATGAAAAAGCATGGATGGTCGTTGTAGAGCCTGCTGATGCATCAGAAGTTGAAAAGCTTATGACAGCTGAGCAATACGAAGAAATGATTGCTGAATAAGACAAGCCTGTATTAGAAAAACGTCGGAAACTACCGACGTTTTTTATTATCTTCATTCATCCTGCTCCTATAGTAAGTGAGGTGAATGTAAGTATATTCCTTTATCAATAGGTGTCTAACTGTATCAACGATAAAGTTTATTGATATAATGGATTATAAGGGATATGTCTAAATGGGGGTGGCGTGATGGTCGAGGGAAAATGCTTAATTGTCGAAGGTCGATCGGATAAGCTTCAAATTGAACCTATTTTAAATGAAGATGTTAAAATACTTTGTACGAATGGTACAATTGGTGTGCATCAATTAGAAGAGCTACTTGATCCATACGAGGGTTGTGAGCTTTATACGTTTTTTGATGCAGATACATCGGGTGATAAACTACGAGCATTAATGGACAGACATTATCCAGAGGCTGAGCATTTACGTACGATGCCAACATATAAGGAAGTTGAGACAACTCCGAGGAAAGTGTTAGCGGCGATATTGCTTCGTGCACATTTCTCAATCCATAATGAATATATTTTGTAAGGTTGCGTGAAAAATGATGGAAGAATGGTCAAAAGAGCAGTGGGACGCGGTTGTCCTGTCAGGTGAAAAGGCTGCCTTTTATTTATATACGCCTATGTGTGGAACGTGTGCAGTTGCATCGAAAATGATGATGGTTATTGAGCAATTGCTGCCACAGCTACAGGTTGGTAAAGCGAATATTAATTTTATAGAGCAAATAGCTTTTGATCATAAAATCGAAAGTGTACCATGTTTACTCGTATGTGAAGGCGGAAAAGTGACAGAAAAGGTTTATGCCTTCCAATCCGTACCATATTTATACGAATTATTAAAAAATTAATTGACTGAACTTTACTCGCGTGGTAAAGTAACAAATATATTAAAAAAACAATTAAATATATCGAACTCTTATAAAGAGCGGCGGAGGGAAGTGCCCTATGAAGCCCGGCAACCATCACAATCGTGAAAAGGTGCCAAATCACCCAAAGATTTATCTTTGAAAGATGAGAGAACGGTTTAGCGTATATTACGTGACCCCTTCTACTTGTCTATAAGTGAAGGGGTTTTTTATATGAGAAAAGGAGAATTCGCTATGATTCAGCTTCAAAATATTACGAAGAAATACAAAACCGCGAATGGCGAATTAACTGCAGTCAAAGACGTCAACCTTTCTATCAATAAAGGTGAAATTTTTGGCATTATCGGCTATAGTGGCGCTGGTAAAAGTACAATGATTCGCTTGTTAAACGGTTTAGAAAAGCCTACATCTGGTACGGTGACGGTTAACAATCAAGCATTTTCATCCATAAAGGGGCAAAAGCTCAGAGATGCTAGACAAAAGGTTAGTATGATTTTCCAGCATTTCAATTTACTTTGGTCTAGAACTGTTGAAGAAAACATCGCTTTCCCCCTAGAAATCGCAGGTGTTCCAAAGGCAAAACGTGAAGCACATGTGAAAGAATTAATAACTTTAGTTGGCTTAGAAGGGCGCGCTAAAGCATATCCATCACAACTTTCAGGGGGACAAAAGCAACGTGTAGGTATCGCTCGTGCGCTTGCTAATAATCCAGAGGTATTGTTATGTGATGAGGCAACATCCGCACTCGATCCGGAGACAACAGATGCTATCCTTGATCTCCTTGTCGATATTAACGAACGATTAGGTCTAACGATTGTGTTAATCACACATGAAATGCACGTTATTCGCAAAATTTGTCATCGTGTAGCGGTTATGGAAGCTGGAGAAATTGTAGAACGTGGTGAAGTATTACAAGTATTCCAAGCTCCACAAGCTGCCATTACGAAAAAATTCGTTTCTCAAATTACAGATACGAAGGAAACACAAGAAACTGTGGCACAAATTAAAGCAAATTACCCTAATGGACAACTTGTTAAGCTAATCTTTGTAGGAGAAAAAACAGAGCAGCCTGTCATTTCACATCTTGTGAAACAGTTTGATGTAGAAGTAAGTATTGTACATGGTAATATTTCGCAAACGAAAAATGGAGCGTACGGTACACTTGTTGTACAAATTGTTGGCTCAGAGGAAAATGTTGCTGCTGCACTGAGCTACTTAAATACAGTCGAAGTACAAACGGAGGTGATTACAAATGCTAACTAGTCTTTTTCCGAATGTCGACTGGGAAAAAATGTGGGACGCTACGTATGAAACGTTGTACATGACAACAATTTCTACGGTCATCACATTTATACTTGGATTAGTAATTGGAATCTTATTGTTTTTATCAAGTCCCAACCAACTATGGGCCAATAAAATTGTGAACTTTTTAACAGGATCAATCGTTAACATTTTCCGTTCGATTCCATTTATCGTTTTGATTATTTTATTAATTCCATTTACGAAATTTTTACTTGGCACAATTCGTGGCGCAGATGCGGCTTTACCAGCACTAATTATTGGAGCTGCACCATTCTATGCACGAATGGTATTAATTGCTTTACGTGAAATTGATAAAGGTGTTATTGAAGCAGCTCGTTCAATGGGTGCCAAAACGTCAACGATTATTTGGAAAGTATTAATTCCAGAATCGTTACCAGCGCTTATTTCTGGTCTTACTGTAACAGCTGTAGCACTTGTCGGTTATACTGCGATGGCAGGTATTATCGGTGCAGGTGGTCTAGGAAACTTAGCATTCTTAGATGGTTTCCAACGTAATCGCCAAGATGTAACTTTAATGGCGACTATATTAATCTTAATAGTAGTATTTATTATTCAATGGATTGGCGACATGATTACGATCAAAACAGATAAACGCTAAAGAGGGGCTAATAAAAATTGTAGTGACAAAAAGAGTATCTCGCTACGAACATCTAAGAGGTTATCTCGGTTTTATACCGCTAACATATTTAAATAAGTAAAAAGGGAGAGTAATAAAATGAAGAAGTTATTAGCAGGATTATTTTTATCAGTATTAGTACTAGCTTTAGCCGCTTGTGGTGCTGGTAAAAAAGAAGATACAAGCTCAAACTCATCATCTGGTGATAGTAAAGAAAACGTAACGTTAACAGTAGGTGCTTCGAATACACCTCATGCGGTTATTCTGGAAAAAGCAAAACCAATTTTAGCTAAAGAAGGTATCGATCTTAAAATTGAAACATATCAAGACTATGTATTACCAAACCAAGATTTAGAATCTGGCGAACTTGATGCAAACTACTTCCAACACATCCCTTATTTAGAGAAGGAAATTAAAGAAAAGGGTTATGATTTTGTAAACGCTGGTGGTATTCACATTGAGCCAATCGGTATCTACTCTAAAAAATATAAATCTCTTGAGGATTTACCAAAGGGTGCAACAATTTTACTTTCTAACTCTGTTGCAGACCACGGGCGTATGCTTTCATTATTAGAAGCTAAGGGCTTAATTAAACTTAAGGATGGAGTAGATAAAACATCTGCTGAACTTAAAGATATTGAAGATAATCCAAAAAACTTCAAATTCGATGCAAATACAGCTCCTGAAATGCTTGTACAAATGTATGAAAATAATGAAGGTGATGCAGTTCTTATCAATTCTAACTACGCAATCGACAACGGACTAAATCCAATGGAAGATTCTATTTCTCTTGAAGATAAAGAATCTCCGTATGTAAACATTATCGCTGTACGTGCTGGTGATGAAACAAAATCAGAAATTAAAAAATTAATAGAAGTATTAAAATCTAAAGAAATCCAAGACTTCATTATTGAAGAATGGAAAGGCTCAGTTGTACCAGTTAAATAATTCAAAAAGGGTATGTAAGTGTCAAAGCTTACATACCCTTTTATTTTGTCATCAAAAGAAAAATATAAATAATTTGTATCGATAAACAAAGGTTGATTTACACTCCGAGTTGGTAGTTTCCGCGGGCTTGGCTTTAACTTCTTTCAGCAGGTGTCCAAACACCTGTTATGGTAAAACGTCGACTTAAAAGGCTATCTTTTATCAGAAAAATATAACTTTTTAACAAAAGAGTTATTATTCTGTAGTTTACAGCAAAAATATAATAATATTTTAAAGTGGTCGATTTACCATAAATTTTGTATAGATATTGTTAAGTCATCTTTATTACTATAGTTGTTGTGTTTATAAATCAAGAGAATGATAGAAAAATAATGAAAGAGAATGAAAAACCTCTTACATCAACTGGAGTGAACACCAATGAATAAATTAATCATTGCAGAAGACATCATGCAGGAGCATGAGGTGAAGGGTTATTTTGAAATTTTGCGTGAGAGTGTTATTCGCTCACGTTTAACAATGACTGCAGTCTTTTTTAAATTAGCTAATTCCTCACAAGTAATTGATATAGAACGTAATCAAGTGAATGATCAAATTTCATCTTTTCTAAAATCAAAAATACGAAAAACAGATTTACTTTTCCAATTAGCAGATGGCGTGCATTGGGGAATATTTTTTCTGCAAAGTAGTGAAGTAGAGGTAAAGGCGTTTTTAAAACGGATTTTTGCAATTCTAAAGCAAGAAAGGGAATTTCAGCAAATAACGTTAAAAGCCTCCATTACTGAAATAAGAAATAATAGCGTCACCTTTGAAACTTTGTTAGACGAAAATAAGCAAAAACTAGCAGATGACGAACAGCCGACTTGGTCAATAGAACAGGTTACAGATTATAGTGTACAACCAACGGAGCAAGTAAAGGTAAGCATTATTGAACAAAATGCAATTTTTAGAAAAGTGCTAGAAACAACGATCAATCACTTAGACATTCCTCACTTTACTTTAGACGTGGCTACCTATGAAGATGGCTATAGTTTTTTACAGTCTGATAGCTATAAAACTGGCCATATGCATTTAGTTGTAATGAACGATATTTTACCACGTAAAAATGGCTTAGAAATTTTGCACATTTTGCGAGAAATGCCGAATGAGAAAAAATTCATCATTTATATGATGTCAGAACGAAACTCTGAAGGGGCGACACTGAATGCTTATGAAGGTGGCGTCGACGAATATATCGTAAAACCATTTAATTTACGTTTGTTAGAAGCAAAAATTAGGCGAACTTTTGCGAGGTTTTGGCTATGATTAAGCTGTCGATTTCTTTTCTTTTTACGGTCATCGTTGTTTTATTAGTAGTTCTATTTATATTTACGATATATCTACTTTTTCAGCGCCAGCGGGAGATTCGTTTTGCAGAAACGCGTGATATTTTTTTAGAAAACTATTCACAGCATTGGTACAACTATTTAATCAACGATGAAATTTTCTCTATGGTGCTTGTACCCCGCAAAAGAGCTCAAGTAGCAGCTATAGAAATAATCTTTTCATCGTATTTGAAAAATATAATGAATGACAAAGTTGAACATAAAATCAAAGAGTTTTCTAATCTCTATTTAAAACGGTTTTATGAAAAAGATTTAGCAAGTAAACGTTGGAGCATTAGGATGAATGCTTTATATCGTATTGCTGATTTGCGGATAGAGGATTTATTAGATACTTGTCAACAATTCGAGAAAACCAAAATTTCGGAAGAAGAATATTTTCAGCTGTTAAAAATATACTCTCTCTTCCAACCAGAATTGTTTATCGAAAAAATGAAAGAATCGTGCGTTCATTATTCTGAAAGCGAATATAGAAGATTATTTGTATTGTTAGAGGATGACGTATTTATTCGATTATTTGAAGACTTTGACAGCTGGACGAAAAATATCCAATTCGCTGTAATTGACACTGCGGCTGTAAAAAGAAATATGCAGTATATAGATAAGTTAAAGCAGCTATTAACCCATGAGATTCCAGAAATAAAAATAAGAGCATTAAAGGGTCTTTATGAAATTGGTGTAATTGATGAAATCGATCCTTATGTTCCATTTGTGACATCTGATATGTGGGAAGTAAGATTAATGGTTGCAAAAATCTTTAAGCATGTGCCACTAAACTATACCTATGCTTATTTAGAACAGCTACTTGAAGATGAAAATTGGTGGGTACGCTCACAGGCAGCTAAAACAATTGCAGAAAATAGAGAAGGAATTGCAAAATTACAGCAATTTATGGAGTCCTCAAACGACCAATATGCAATTGAAATGGCGCAGGAAACAGTAGTCAGAAAGCAGGGGAACAAATGAAAGTATTTTTAGATTATTGTATGTGGTTCTTTGGTTGCGTTATTCTGTTTTATATGTTGTTTGTTATTATTTCATATTGCGCAATGTTTGTAATTGCTATGCTAGATTTGCGAAAACGCTATAAATTAGATCCCTCAGAGTATGATGATGCTCATATCGATGCCTTTTACTCAAAACCAGTATCCTTATTAGTCCCTGCTTACAATGAAGAGGTTGGAGTTGTAGATACAGTCTATTCATTGTTGAATTTACGATATCCGCAAACGGAAATTATCATTATTAACGATGGTTCTACTGACACTACCCTACAAACCGTTATCGAGCATTTCCGAATGAAGCCCGTTGATAAAATTGTTCGTGCAAATATCCCTACAAAAGAAGTTAAACAAATTTATGAATCTGAAATTTATAAGAATTGCATTTTAGTAGATAAAGAAAATGGTGGGAAGGCAGATGCATTAAATGTAGGTATTAATGTATCGCAATATCCTTATTTCTGCTCTATTGATGGTGATTCAATCTTAGATGAAAAATCATTGCTTCGTGTGATGAAGCCGATTATTTTATCTGATGGTGAAGTGATTGCGGCAGGAGGAAATATTCGAATAGCCAATGGAGCGAAAATGCAGCTTGGTTCCGTTACTGAGACACACTTACCAAATAACTACTTAGTAATCATGCAAATAATAGAATATTTGCGAGCTTTTTTAATGGGACGCATAGCTTTAAGTAAATTCAATCTTGTGCTTATTATTTCCGGAGCATTTAGTGTCTTTTCGAAGGAATGGGCTGTAGAAGCGGGCGGTTACTCGACGAATATTATCGGAGAAGACATGGAGCTTGTCGTGAATATTCACCGTTTGATAAGAAAGAAAAAAGAAAAGAAACGTATTGAATTTGTACCAGATCCTGTGTGCTGGACCGAAGCACCTCAGACATTAGGGGTATTGCGAAATCAACGTAGACGTTGGCATCAAGGATTATTTGAAAGTCTTTGGAAGCATAAAACGATGACGTTTAATCCGAAATATGGCTTGATAGGGTTTATTGCATTTCCTTATTTTTGGCTTGTAGAATGCCTAGGACCAATTGTTGAGCTAGGTGGTTATATTTATATTGTTGTAGCATTTTTCTTAGGGAAAATCTATTATGAAGTGGCAATAATACTGTTGCTGCTCTTCGTCATTTATGGCGTTATTTTTTCAGTAGCATCTATTCTATTCGAAGCATGGACCATGAATACTTATCCGAGAAAGAGAGAGCTATTACGGATGATACTTTTAGCATTTACTGAAATTTTTTGGTATCGACCACTCACTCTTTTATGGCGCTGTGAGGGATTAGTTCGGTTTGTACTAAGAAAAAGCGATTGGGGTAATATGAAGCGTGTCGGCATCGCTGAAAAGGAGAAAAGTATATGAAGCGAATATATATAGGGGTTATAGCTATTCTAATTCTCATACTCACACCTATTGCATGGTGGTATTTGAGCGCTGAAAAACCGCTGAACGTCGCGATCTTAGATAAAACGGTTCCGAATGAAACATATCGAGAGCATTTAGGTGTGAACTGGTTTTTAAACCATTATAAATATACAATCGATCATCATCCATATGATGTACAAAAAAATTACTATGGTACGATTCCGAATGATCAAACGAAAAAAGTGTCAGAAAAAAAGTTTCCGACTGACTATAGTAATTATGATGTTATTTATTTGGCAGATACGTATGGTGTTTATAAGGATGATTTAAATGAAGAAAAGCGTCTAGGTAAACGCTCAGAAAAAATTGTCGGCGGCTTAGAAATGGATGAATGGCAGTCTATAGTAGCTCGTTTAGCAAGCAACAAGAAAAGTATGCTAATTGCTGAATACAATACTTTTGCGTCACCCACATCAGAGGCAGTTAGAAAAGAACTACAGGATTATTTAGGAATTTCATGGTCTGGATGGATTGGGCGTTATTTTGATGAACTTGATTATCATAAAAACTCAGAAATTCCACAATGGGTTATAGATGAACATGGTGATAATTGGCCATATAAGGGCGGCGGCTTTCTTCTATTTAATGAAAATACAGAAAAGCTTATTGTGCTAGAAATGGACAAGCATGTAAAAACAGAGGGCATTCAGGTGCAATTTACTGAAGAAGGAAAAAAATTCTTTAATACCTCTGCTAGTGCAGAGTATGGCTATTGGTTTGATATTATCACACCTAAATATGCGGAGGATGCACTCGCTAATTATAAATGGGACTTAACAAAAGATGGGGCAAAACTATTAAAGGACAACGATATTCCACAGCAATTTACGGCTATCGTTTCACAGGATAAACGCTACACGACAAGCTATTATTTTGCTGGAGACTTTAACGATATGTCACGTGTTCCGTCTCTTTACAAAATAAAGGGATTACCGACTATTTATAAATACGCTGAGAAGTATGCTGATAGTTCATTTTACTGGTCGATTTATATACCAGCCATGCATAAAATTTTCGAAACGTTTGAGCAAAAAGAGGTTCATGACAACGTTAATCATGAAAAATTAAATTATAATGCACGTACTAAGGGCGAGTCGTTTGAAGTCTTACGCGATGGAAAATGGGAGCCACTAGTTTTTAAGGGCGTTAATATTGGTATGGGTAAACCGGGAGCATTCCCTGGTGAGGCCGCTATTACCGAAGAAGAGTATTATCGATGGTTCCGTCAAATTGCTGAGATGAATGCCAATACGATTCGTGTATATACATTACACCCACCAGGTTTTTATCGGGCACTTGCTAAATACAATGAAGAAAATCCAGATAAACCACTGTATGTATTGCATGGTGTATGGATTAATGAGGAAGGCTTGGCTGATTCACTAGATGCCTATGATGAAGCTACTTTAAAGGATTTCCAAAGTGAAATGAAGCGCATGGTAGATGTCATCCACGGTAATACTTATGTGAAACCAGTAGCAGGACATGCATCAGGATTATATGATGTTGACGTTTCAAAATATGTTATTGGCTGGGTACTTGGAATCGAATGGTATCCGCATATGGTTGTCGGTACGAACGAAAAACACGCTAATATAGGCGAATACAATGGGAAGTATTTTGAAACGAAAAATGCTGCACCATTTGAGCATTGGTTAGCGGAGCAAATGGATCTTATTACTGTTTATGAGAAGGATAAATACAATTGGATCCGTCCAATGAGTTTCACAAACTGGGTAACAACCGACTTACTAGACCATCCATCTGAACCTTCTAAAGATGAAGATTTGGTAGGAGTCAATCCAAATGTCATCTATACAAAAGGTGAGATGCAGGCACCAGGACAATTTGCTTCCTATCATGTTTATCCATATTATCCTGACTTCTTTAACTTCGACCAAAAATATTTAAATTATAAAGATTTCCGGGGCAATAAAAATAGTTATGCAGGATATTTAAAAGACTTACATCAAGCTCATCGTATGCCTGTTCTTATTGCGGAATTTGGAATTCCTGCAGCGCGTGGTATGACACATGAAAATGTTTACGGCTGGAATCAGGGGCATATGTCCGAACAACAGCAGGGTGAAACACTTCAACATTTATATGAAGATATTATGCATGAAGGCTTGCTAGGAGGTCTTATCTTTACATGGCAGGACGAGTGGTTTAAGCGAACGTGGAATACGATGGATTACGATGATCCAAATCGTCGACCATTTTGGTCCAATGCACAAACGAACGAACAACAATTTGGCGTACTAAGCTTTGATAGATTTAAAGTAAAAGTAGACGGCGATACAAAGGAGTGGAAAGGTACACAAATGTACAATACCTCACCTTCTGCTTCCACCGATTTTGCTGTCGATTACGATGAAAAATATTTGTATTTCAAATTAAAAAGTGATGTTTTAGAAAAAGCTTCACCTCATATTTTACTTGATGTAGTACCAAATCAGGGAAATACTTCGGCAACATCAATAAAAGATATGACGTTTTCAAATGGTGTAGATTTTATAGTTGAATTAAATAAAAGTGGAGACTCTCGAGTTGTCATAGATGAATACTATGATTTCTATGATTATTTTTACGGTCATAATTTAAATATGATTCCGCCTCGTATGGCAGTTCCTACAAAAAACAGCGGTAAGTTTGCACCGATTAACTATGTGTTAAATAAACAGCTATTCTTACCAGAGCAAAACATTACTACCGACTTTAGTTTTTATGAAACAGGGAAGCTTCTTCAAGGGAATGCCAATCCAAAAGCAAAAGACTATAATTCGTTAGTAGACTATACATGGACGGATGATAATGTTATTGAGCTACGAATTCCTTGGCTACTAATCCAAGCAAAAGATCCAAGTCAGCGTGAGTTTATGGGAGATTTATATAAGGATGGAAAGGAAACTTCGTCTAAAGTCGATAATATTTATATTGGTGCTGTCTTTGTAGATAAAGAGGGCAGTGTGGTAAAATCTCTACCAGAGACAAACGGCCATGTCTTGCCTGCTCTTTCAGCTTATTCTTGGGAAAAATGGCAAACTCCTAAATATGAAGAGCGTTTAAAACAATCATATTATATTTTACAAAAATTATTTAAAGCGTATTAAATGGAGCTTAGGATAGGTGAGTTTTTGCCTATTCTAAGTTTTTTGTTTTTTTTTTTGGCTCATCCCCAAAAGTTATGGATGTGTTAAAACGTTTGCCACTTATATAAGTTGATTGGAGTGGAGACTGGGCGACTCCTTGGGGATTAGCGATAGAGGAACGAAGGCTAAAACCATCACATCCTGTGATAACGCCTTCGTGACCAACATCGTGTTGGCCCGAGACCCTGGAGCGCAGCGGATAGGGGAACGAAGGCTAAAAGCATCACGTCCTGTGATAACGCCTTCGTGACTAACATCGTGTTAGCCCGACGCCCCCAGGAAAGCGCCCAGTAGGAACGGAAACCAACCACACGTTATAGTGACGAGTCTCTGTATTAGAAAATAAAAAAGAGTTTTGCAATTCCGCCTATTTCGCGAACTGTATATTCTCTCGACTGTTTATGTTAAATTACTAATATTACATTCTGGAAAGACAGTTGTATTTTTAAGGAGGACAAAAATAATGAAACTTAAATTTGGTCTATTGGCAAAAATTATTGTCGCTATTTTGTTAGCGGTAATACTCGGAAACTTTATGCCAGAGCCATTTGTACGTATATTTGCAACATTCAATGGCTTATTCGGTAATTTTTTGAAATTTGTTGTACCACTTATTATTATTGCATTTATTGCTCCGGGCATTGCTCAGCTTGGGAAAGGCTCAGGAAAATTATTAGGTTTAGCAACATTCTTTGCTTATTTCTCAACAATCATTGCAGGTATACTCGCCTTTTTTGTAGCGCGCAATGTGTTGCCTAATTTCATTTCAAATGGTGCTATGGAAAGCATGAAAAACCCTGAGGAATTTTTAGCACAGGCATTCTTTAAAGTTGAAATGCCTCCAATAATGGATGTCATGGCAGCATTAATTTTTGCATTTATCGTAGGGATTGGTATGACTGCCATTCAAAGTGATGTTATGAAACGTGGTTTTGAAGAGTTTAATGTAATCATTGAAAAGTTAATTTCATTTGTTATTATTCCACTTTTACCATTCCATATTTTCGGTATCTTCTTGAACATGACATTTGGTGGTCAAGTAGCAAAAATCTTATCTGTGTTCGCGATTGTCTTCGCATTAATAATCGTGATGCATTGGGTAATATTGCTAATACAGTACACAACTGCGGGAATTTTAAATAAGAAAAATCCACTCATATTGCTTCGAACTATGCTACCTGCATATTTTACAGCTTTGGGCACACAATCCTCAGCGGCAGCTATTCCAGTTACATTGCGACAAGCGCAAAAAACAGGAGCTTCTGAAAAAGTAACGAATTTTACAATCCCACTGTTTGCTACGATTCATTTATCGGGTAGTACGATTACAATTGTGACATGCTCTTTAGGTGTTATGATGATGAACGGTATGGATATAGGCTTTGCACAATATATAGGCTTTATTTTTATGCTAGGTATTACGATGGTTGCTGCACCAGGTGTCCCAGGAGGGGGAGTTATGGCAGCAATTGGTTTACTACAAACAATGCTCGGCTTCGATGAAACAATGGTTGCACTTATGATAGCACTGTACTTAGCGCAAGATAGCTTTGGTACAGCTACAAATGTAACTGGAGATGGCGCACTAGCTATGATTGTCGATCGTTTCAACAGAAAAACTAGTTAATACAGGCAGAGTCGTGGATAGAAACGTCAAAGTCGTGGTTAGAACAGCCAAAGTCGTGGATAGAAACGTCAAAGTGACGGATAGAACAGAGTCAAAGTCGTGGATAGAACCGTCAAAGCGACGGATAGAACAGCCAATCTGATGGATAGAATCATCTAAGCAAAAAAATCGCCTGCTATGGCGATTTTTTTTTGCTTAGGATGTTAGTTGCTAACCGAGTATACAGATGTTGGAGTTTTCTTAAAGATTAATGAGAGAGTGCTACTTTCCAAGTTTTGATAATAAAGCGTTTCTCATGGATTTAATAGTTAATTAAATAGCTTTAAAAAGAATAGTGTAATTTTTTTTGTTACAAATAATTACAGTTTGTGCTTACTAAAATTTAATAAAATTTCATGTTTATGTAGGGAATTATCGAAAAAAATATAGTTCTAAAGAAGTGAATTAGAGATTTAGTTAGAAAAAAGTGCGATAAGATAGTTATTTTTTCGTTTTGTATGGAATTTGTTTAGAAAATGTTTAGTTAAATTTAGTACTATATGTGTGCAAGAATGAGTGGAATTCATATACAAAAAATGAAGCGTAAAAGAAATAGCAATTGTAGAAGTAGTCTTTGAATTTAAAATAACTTAGACAAGGAGTAATTGCTTATGGGAACAAAAATTGAGTCACCGATATTATCTTTATCAAAAAAAATTAAAACAAGGAGTGCCACGATTGGAGTTGTTGGACTTGGTTATGTGGGGCTCCCGCTAGCCTTGGAAATCGTCAATAAAGGTTTTGGAGTAATTGGTTTCGATAAAGACAATAAAAAAATTACTAAATTAAAAAGTGGTGATAGCTATATTGCTGATATGTCTAATGCAATCATCGAGAAAGCAGTTAATGAACAGAAATTTGAGCCGACAAGTGATTTTTCTAAACTTGTACATGTAGATATCATTATTATTTGTGTACCGACGCCTACGACTTCAGATGGAACACCTAATATCTCGTATATTGTTGATGCAGCTAATGCAATCGAACAGAATATGTCCTCGAATACTTTAATTATTCTTGAAAGTACAACTTACCCTGGAACAACAGAAGAAGTAGTTCAACCAATCCTAGAAAAAGGTAACTTCGTTATTGGGCAAGATATATTTTTAGCATATTCTCCTGAACGTGTGGACCCTGGAAATTTAAATTTTTCAGTTTCGAATACACCTAAAGTAGTTGGTGGAATATCAGCAACTTGTTTAGAAGTTTCCAAGCTTTTTTATGAAACAGTGATCAATACAGATGTGTTTGCTGTAACAGGTCCAAAGATTGCTGAAATGGAAAAGTTACTAGAAAATACGTTTCGACAAATTAATATTGCCCTTGTCAATGAATTAAGTCAGGTTTGCCATAAAATGAATATCGATGTGTGGGAAGTTATTGAAGCGGCTTCGACAAAGCCTTATGGTTTTATGCCATTTACACCGGGCCCTGGGGTAGGTGGTCATTGCATACCAGTAGACCCTAAATATTTATTATGGGCTGGCCAGCAGCATGGTGTTTCAGCAACATTAATTGAGACGGCAGATAAAATTAATGATTCTATGCCAAGCTTTGTAGTTGAAAGATTAGAAAATTATTTAAATGCACATGAAAAAGAGATAGATGAGGCAGAAATTGTAGTGATTGGAGTTTCCTATAAGCCAAATATTAATGATTTTCGGGAATCGCCAGCATTACATGTCATTGATAAATTAAAAGAAAAGCAGTGTGGTCTAAAAGTTATTGATCCATTTATTGAAACATTTACAGTTGGTAATGACATGTTTAACACAGTTTCACTTACAAAAGAATTAATTCAAAAAGCGGATGCTGTAGTCATTTTAACGAATCATACAACTATTGATTATTCATTGATTGATCAACATGCTGCTTTAATTTTTGACACACGTAATACCCATTATTTGTTTGAAAATGAAAAATATCACAAATTATAGAGGGGGATTCTGTGAACACGAGGCGACTAAAATTATGTAGTCTATTATTCATTTTGTTTTTAGCTGGATGTCAATCGTCCGCTCAAACTAATCAGGTTAAACCAGTTGATTCAGCAATTGACATAAAGGAACCGGATGGAACGATGAGTGAAATTTATAGACACCCAAGCATTCTTAGTCCAAAGGTAGCATTAACTTTTAATGGACTTGCAGACAATGAAACAATGCAGAAATTACTAAAGGTATTAGAACAATTTAACATGAAGGCAACATTTTTTGTAGAAGGTACGCGAGTGGCGCAAGATCCTGAGTTAGTGAAGGACGTTTTAGCTAAAGGTCATGAAGTAGAAAATGGTACGTTAACGTTTCCTGAAATGACTGATTTAAATTATGAAGAAACATATAAAGAAATTTACTTAGCCAATCAAGTTTTTGAAGAGCATCTAGGTTATACACCAAAATTCGTTCGTAGTCGTTCTGGTGATTCAACTGACAATATGCGTTTAGCAACTAAAACGCTCAATATGAAGGGAGTCGTAGAATCTTCCATTAATCCTAAAGATCGAAATATGCAAAGTGCTGAGGAAATAATGGATTATATTCATCGCTTTATCAATAGTGGATCTGTCATTCATTTAAACACGTACATTAATCCTGCGATTATTGATGTTGTACCACTATTGTCTCAATTAGGGAAAGAAAAAGGATATGTTTTCTCTACATTAACAGACATATTAGATGAACAATATTTAGGAAAATCTTTAGAGGAAATTGAAGGCTATGATGCTATTAAAATGAATCCGGATTATGAAAATGTTAAACCAAATATGTTCTATCGTAAAAATACTTCCAAAAAAGAAATTGCATTAACCTTTGATGATTGGGCAAGTGAGGAGAGAATTAAAGAGATTTTGGATGTTCTCGATAAGTATCATGTTAAATCCACATTCTTTTTAATTGGCAAAGGTGTGAAAAAGGATCCGCAATTAGCACGATTAATGGTTGAGAGAGGACATGAAGTTGCAAGCCATTCCTACAATCATCTTGATGTTACGAAAATGACACCGGAAGAACTCCAAAAGGATGTCGTGATGGCACATAGGGCTCTAACATATGCCTTACAGGAAGAGCCTTTGCTATATTTCAGACCTCATAAAGGGACAATTGATGAAGAATCAGCGAAAATTATTACCGCTACAGGTGTCAAATTGATTGCTATGTACGATATTGCATCGTTCGATTGGAAATTAGAATATACCCCTCGAGATATTTATAATCGTGTGATGACTAGAGTAGCTCCAGGAAAGGTAATTGTTATGCATATTTTAGATGGTACAAAAACAGTTGAAGCATTGCCATTAATCATTGAAAAGCTACAAAAAGATGGGTATAGTTTTGCGAAAATGTCGACTTGGATTGAAGAAGATTCAAATAAGAAAGTGAATTGATAATCATGAATAAGAAAAAAGAGATTTTAACGATACCACGCTCTGATCGACGCATTTTATCGAATATTCCTGACCCAGAAAATGTACGAAGTCTCGTTAATCGTCGAGGTGCTTCGTATCAAAAAGAGGAAATCGATCCTACAGATGTCAATGAAATATACCGTTTACAGCTGTTAAGTTTACGCTATGAAACCAATTTTGAAGTACAAATTAAAAGAGCTAGGCAAAAGGTTAAGGAAAAACATTACGCAGAGGATATTTCAGTAACAGGTATCCTTGTCTATTCAAATAGTCCTGAAAATTTTTTAATAGATAAAATTATCACGATGAAATTCACCATACCTGGTGGTGCGATGCCGGAGGGCTACGAATCTAGAGTAAAGGTAAAAGCGAAAATTGTTCGTCACTTTATAAAAGAAGTAGATGGAGAAACTCGATATTATTATGCATGTGAATTTTTACAGCCTTTAAATGACTATATGACAAAAAAACGCTGGGGACTATCAATCTTTATGGCAAGTATATTTTTATTGGTAGTTTCTTTAATCGTTATGTTAATGCGGGCTGAAAGTGTTATTTATTTCAGATTCAATAAATTCTTATATCTATATAGTATTATTGCTGCAACATTTCTTTTAAGTCGATATTTATTCGGTATTTTCTATAGGAATGTACCGATAAATCCTAAATTTGAACCGGGCGTTTCTATTATTATTCCAGTGTTTAACGAAGAAGAATGGATTCATAGAACAATTTTAAGCTGTATTAATCAGTATTATCCTGTAGACAAATTAGAGGTTATTGTTGTAGATGATTATTCGACAGATAGAACTGAGGAAAAATCAAAGGAAATGATTGACCTTATTCATAGCGAGGGTGAGCGATTTAAAACAAAGAATCGCTTAAGCTTCCATAAGCTACCTCAAAATGGAGGGAAACGTGAGGCTTTAGTGGCAGGAGTACATCTTGCTAAACACGATTTAGTCGTTTTCGTAGATTCAGATAGTTTTTTAGAACCTCATGCTATTCGAAATATAGTGCAGCCTTTCCAAGATCCTAAAATGGGCGGTGTGGCTGGAAGAACAGAGGTTGAAAATAAGTTTACAAATGCTCTGACAAAATTGCAAACAGTTCGCTATTATATAGCCTTTCGAATCATGAAAGCTGCTGAATCTTGGTTTGATACAGTAACTTGTTTATCTGGTCCTTTAGCATGTTATCGAAAAGAGCTTATTTTGAAGAACGAGACAGCATGGTTAAACCAAAAATTTCTTGGACAGCCTGCGACATTCGGGGATGACCGTAGTATGACAAACTATATTTTGAAAACACATCGAACGGGATATCAGGACAATGCTGTATGTTCTACAATTGTTCCATCAGACACAAAAGTCTTTTTATCTCAACAAATGAGATGGAAACGATCATGGCTACGCGAATCGTTACGAGCATTTTTATTTATGTGGAAGAAGGAACCTTTTATGTTTCTTTTCTTCATTATAGGTTTAATCGTACCAATAGCAGCCCCCATTGTTGTTGTTTACAATTTAGTTTATGTGCCAATTATGCATGGCATTTTTCCAACTACATTTTTAATGGGATTGTTATTGATGGCAATGTTAATGAGCTTGGCCCATCTTTTCTTTAGAAAAAGTAAATTGTGGGCATTTGGTTTTATCTTTGTACTTTTCTATGAATTTATTTTGCTGTGGCAAATGCCTGTTGCATGGGTTACATTTTGGAAATCAACGTGGGGTACGAGAGAAACACCTCAAGATGTCATAGCCAAAGAAAAGAAATTAGAAAAACAAAAATTACGAAAATCCCGAATTTCGATTCTAAAAATTAGAAAAATGGGTGAGAAGGAATGAGTGAAAAAAATGTTGTATTAAATTCAGCTAAAAAGAATCGAAGGAAAATAATACGATCCATTGTTCAAACGATTATCGTTATATTTTTAGCTGTTATTTTAATACGTGTAGTATTTTTAACAGAAAAAAGAGTAGAAGAAACGATTCCTTTAGTAAATAAAGATGGTTTCATCGCATTATCATATTTTGGTGTGAGCAGGGGTGAATCTCCTAAATATGTATCTAAAGAGAGTTTGAGAAAACAACTAGAACTGCTTGAAAGTCAAGGCTATAAAACAATTACTCAGCAGGATATTTTAGATTTTTATCAGAAAAACAAACCATTGCCGGAAAAGGCGTTGTATTTATCATTTGAAGATGGACGCACAGATTCTAGTATATTTGCTCAAAACATCATGGAGGATCTAAATTATAAAGCTACCATGTTTACGTATGCCAATAAAATGGATACACGGGACAACAAATTTTTAAAGCCGAAAGACTTATCGCTTATGGAAAAAAGTGGCTATTGGGAGTTGGGCTCTAATGGGTACCGCCTGACATATATTAATATTTATAACGATAAAGGACAGTCGTTAGGTATAGTAGATGAAAATAATGTGCCGGATAAAACGACTATCGAATATTATAATCATTATTTAATGGACTTCATTCGCAATCAATACATGATTCCAAGTGAAACGCGACAAGAAATGGAAAAACGTGTCCAAAAAGATTACAAGCTAATGCATGATATTTATAAGGAGGAATTAGGAGAAGTTCCTAAGGCCTATGCTATTATGCATGCCAACTCACTTTTTAATAATATGGATTCATTAGTTGAAAGTGCGAATAATAAAGAAATTAAGGATATATTTAAAATGCATTTCAATTTGGAGCTAGGGGCATATAATGATGCGGATGCTGATCGCTACAACTTAAGCAGATTACAAGTATCCCCCTATTGGTCTACCAATCATGTGATGATGAAAATCCGCCAAGCTAGTAAGCAAAATGTAGAATTTGAAGTCGGAGATCATCAAAGGGCAAAAGAATGGTCAGTAATGAATGGTGCAGCAGAATTTCAAAATAATGAGATTACTATAACATCAGCACCTTCCAGTGAAGGTCGGGTAATATTGAAGGAAACTCTCCCAAAGCAATATAATATAAACTTTGCTTTTAAAGGGAATGTCGTTGGACAACAATCTATTTATTTAAACTATGATGAAAAAAATAATAGCTATATTCGGGTGGCATTAATAGATAATGAGATTGTTGTTTCTGAAAAATCACCGGAATCAAGCGTAGTTGAGAAGGAGCGTTTCCTGTTAAATGAAATAAAGTGGAATGAAGAAGAGTATGCATTTAATAAGGCTACCGTATACGATTACCAGGATACGCAAAAAGGCTCTAGAATTGACGAGGAAGAGTATCCACGAAACCTAACAAAAACAAGAGTATTTAACATTTCTGTCAATAAGGATAAAATAAAGATAGATGTAGATAAGGTATTATCCAAGACAATTCAAGTAAATCCTGACATTCAAGGATCTCAAATTGGATTTGGTGCGTTGTTCAGCAAAAAAGAAACATCGCATGAACAGTATGCAGATGATATTTATGATACATTCATCGAAGATATTTTGATTACAGATGTTAACGATCATACGCTTTTTACTAACCAATACACGAATTTCGATAAAGTAAAGCACAAAACAATGACTTTATTTAATAACGTTGTTGATTTCTTTATTGAAACCTTCTAAAACGGGGGGGGACTAAATTCAAGTGAAAAAATTTTTTTTGTTTATCTGTCTAGCAATACTAATTATCACAGCTTGTAGTAATAGCATAGAAGCACCTGTTAAGGCTAGAGAAGGGTTGAAGAACAAAGCCAAACTTCAATTGTCTATTTGGTTACCTGAATGGCAAAACAAATCTGCCATCGAGGATGTGGAAAGTTCACAACAGGGCTTACAAGACATTCGCGTTTTTGGTGCTTATTTTAATGAGAATGACCAATTATTATTAAGTGAAGACACGATAGAAATGTTGAAACAAACACAGCAACAATTTAATGAATCACATCATGTTATACTCACGTTAATTAACGATTATGTTACAGATAACGCCCCATCAGTTCAGAAGGATAGTACGTTATTGCATCGATTGTTTCAAGATGCGTCATCAAGGCAGCGACATATCGATAATATTATGCAGGTTGTTGAACGATACAATGTGAATGGTATCGAAATTGATTATGAAAAGATTGCTAAAGAGGATCTCCCTAAGTACGTACATTTCTTAGAGGAACTTTATGAACAGCTATCAAAAAAGGATATTTCATTACATGTCGTACTAGAGTCTAGTTTCCCATTTAATGTTAAATTGCCAAATGGACCTAAATATACAGTGATGGCTTATAATGTGCACGGATATCATAGTGGTCCAGGTGCAAAGGCAACCTTTTCATTTTTAAGTGACTTAACAAAAAAAATTAGGAAGTCTAATCAAAAATTAGCGATTGCTTTTGCAACTGGCGGATTCCAATGGGTAAATCAAGGCAAAACGGTTGCTTTAACGGAAGTAGAGGCAGAGGAATTACTAAACAAAACGAAAGTGGTTAAATATCGCGATCAAGCAAGTGGTGCTGCATATTTCACGTATTTAGATGAACAAAATGTTAAGCATGAAGTTTGGTACGCCGATCAGGAAACACTTGAAAAATGGACAGCGTACGTGCAAAAGAGACGCTACAATGAGGTTGTTTTATGGCGCGCCGGAGGTCTAGGCTCAAAAACGTTACAATGGATTAACGAACAATCAGAGGAGTGACGGATAGGATTGCTGGAGCGCCGGATAGAGCAGCTAAAGTTGTGGTAGAAACATCAGAGCGACGGAAAGAAGAGCCGAAGCGACGGAAAGAAGAGCCAAGGTGACGGATGGAAACCAGAGCGACGGAAAGAAGCGCCGAAGTGACGGAAAGAAGAGCCAAAGTGACGGATGGAAATCAGAGCGACGGAAAGAAACGACAAAGCGACGGAAAGAACAGCCAAAGTCGTGGATAGAAACGTCAAAATGATGGATAGAACAGCCAAAGTCGTGGATAGAACCACCAATCTGACGGATAGACTCACCTTAAGCCAAAAAAAATCGCCAGCTACGGCGATTTTTTTTATTGGAATTGAGAAAGACGTGAAAAGAAATTTGTAACGAAGTCTAAAAATATTTTTTCTGATGGTGCAATTTCACGGTTTACAGGTGAAATAATACCGACTGTTCTTGGAATCGCAGGTGATTTAATTGGTACCTTTACGGTGAAGCGGGCTGCTGAATCATACAGTGAGCTTTCTGGTAATAAGCTGACCCCAATGCCTGCAGCGACAAGACCCTTAAGTGCATCTAAGTCTTCCCCTTCAGAGATGACGTTTGGCGAGAAGCCGGCAGCTCGACATGCATCCATAGCTACTTTATGTAATATGTATCCATCTGGGAATAACACAAATAAATCGTTACGTAAATCGGCAAGCTGAATACTTTCCCTTTTGGCTAATGGATGTTTTGCTGGCAGTAATGCAGCGATATTTTCAGTAAATAATATTGTTGAATGAATCGATTCGTCCTTTGGTGGAAGAGGGCCTAAAAAAGCTAAATTTAACTCGCGATTTTTGACTGCATCAATTAAAAAACGATAGGAGCCTTGACGGAGCTGGAATTGCAAATCCGGATATTCACGCTTAAAGGCTGAAATAACAGTTGGCAATACATAGCTAGCCAAGCTCGTTGGAAAACCGATTTTTATCGTACCTTTAGCAGGATTTAAATATTCTTCAACTTGCTTTGCGGCAAAATCAAAGGCTTTTAAAGCGGTAATTGTGTGCTCGAGAAATATTTTTCCAATCGGTGTCAATTTAACATTTCGTCCTACACGTTCAAAAAGTGGTGTGCCTAATTCATTTTCTAAATTAGCAATTTGTCGGCTTATTGCAGATTGAGCAACATGAAGATGTTCGGCAGCTTCTGAAATGTGTTCCCGCTCAGCAACTTCAACAAAATAACGTAATTGACGTAACTCCACTAGATATTCACCTCTATTAATCGAAAAATACGATTGATTATACCCCAATTATATACTATTTAAGATGAAAATGATTGAAATAAAACAGGTGTCTAAATCAATTAAGGCTAATCATCATAACGTGGGGTTGATTTCCGTTCCGTCTGGGCGCTTTGTTGCTGCCGCTTCGCTTTCGCACAGATAAAACATTTGCCGCTGACGCTTCGCTTTCGCGCAGAGCAGAGCTTCCTGGGGGCGTCCGATGAGCCGCTTGGGCCAACACGATGTTGGTCACGAAGGCGTTATCGCAGGACGTGATGCTTTTAGCCTTCGTTCCTCTGTTTGCTCGCTGCAGGGTCTCATCTGTGACGCTGATCCCCGAGGAGTCGCCCAGCCTCCACTCCAATCAACTTATTTGCATGGCATACTTTTTAATTAATTAATGTCATCCTAAATTTGGGTAATAAGCAAAATACAATTCAAATAAAATCTTACCTACTCAATTTCTTTCCTTTATTTGATTCCATTCTAATAAAAAAGGTTATAGTATTGGTATTGTTAATTATACGTTTCTGTCACAAAACCGCTACAATTAGCGCTTTCTGCGGGGTTTTCACTATGTAGGTAGATGAAATTCATTCTCAATTAGTTTTAATTCATTGAAAATGAGGAAAGTTGATTCTCATTGTCAATAACGATTAGCAATAATCTGAAAATGCTTACAAACTCTTTGTTATTAAGGATTGTTTCAGAGAAAAATGAAAGTGATTGAAATGGTTTGCATAGAGAACGATTTTCAGTTAAGATTAGAATGATGATAATTAAGGAATGGTACACCATTCACTGAACACACTATGGAGGTATTTTCATGTCAACTTTAGTTATTAAAGATCTTCACGTTGAAATCGATGGGAAAGAGATTTTAAAAGGCGTAAACCTTACAATTAATACAAATGAAATTCATGCAATCATGGGACCAAACGGAACAGGTAAATCAACACTAGCTTCTGCAATCATGGGTCACCCTAAATATGAAGTAACTTCTGGTACAGTAGAACTTGATGGCGAAAATGTACTTGAAATGGAAGTGGACGAGCGTGCTCAGGCAGGTTTATTCCTAGCAATGCAATATCCTTCTGAAATCGCTGGTGTAACAAATGCTGATTTCTTACGCTCAGCTATTAATGCACGCCGTGAAGAGGGCGATGAAATTTCTCTAATGAAATTTATCCGTGAATTAGATAAAAACATGGAATTCCTTGAAATGCATGAGGATATGGCACAACGTTATTTAAATGAAGGTTTCTCTGGCGGTGAAAAAAAACGTAACGAAATTCTTCAATTAATGATGATTAAACCTACTTTCGCAATTTTAGATGAAATTGACTCTGGTCTTGATATTGACGCACTTAAAGTTGTTTCAAAAGGAATCAATGCATTGCGTGGAGAAGGATTCGGCTGCTTAATGATTACTCACTACCAACGCCTACTTAACTACATTACACCAGACCATGTACACGTAATGATGCAAGGTCGTGTTGTTAAATCAGGTGGCGAAGAATTAGCACAACGTTTAGAAGCTGAAGGCTATGACTGGATTAAAAAAGAATTAGGTATCGAAGAAGAAACTGAAGAACAACAAGCATAAGAGGGAGGACGAACTAGCATGACAGTGGAACTTAACTTGCCTGTAACAGTACAGGACGTGCGCTCGTTCTCAGAAGCGAATGGAGAACCGGCTTGGTTTACAGAACTTCGCGCGGCAGCACTAGACAAAGTAACTGGTTTAGATTTGCCAAAACCAGACAGAACAAATATTACAAAATGGGATTTTGTAAATTTCCCAACTCACACAGTTGACAGTGAAGGATTCGTTTCACTGGATGCATTACCAGAAGAAGCAAAAGGTTTAATTGATTTTGAGGCACAAGAAAATCTTTATATTCAACGCAATAACACACCAGCTTTCATTAAAACATCACAAGAACTAGCTGATAAAGGTGTTATTTTTACAGATATTTTAACAGCGGTTCGTGAACATGGCGACCTTGTTAAAAAGTACTTTATGACAGAAGCTGTAAAAGTTGATGAGCATAAATTAACAGCGCTTCATGCGGCACTTGTTAACGGTGGTGTGTTCGTATACGTACCTAAAAATGTCATTATCGAACAGCCGCTTCAAGTAGTATTCTTAAATGATAACGCAGAAGCTTCATTATATAACCACGTGTTAGTTGTTGCTGAAGCAAATTCAGCTGTAACATATGTTGAAACTTATATTTCAACAGTTGAAGAAGCAAAAGGTCAAGCAAATATTATTGCAGAAGTAGTAGTTCAAGACAATGCACAAGTTACTTATGGTGCGGTTGATGTGCTTGCGAAAGGATATACTACTTATGTAAATCGTCGTGCACGTCTAGCTCGTGATGCGAAAGTAGATTGGGCTCTTGGCTTAATGAATGATTCAGATACTATTTCTGAAAACATTACACATCTAATCGGTGACGGTTCTCATGCTGATACAAAAACAGTAGTTGTTGGTCGCGGTGAACAAAAACTTAACTTTACTACTGAAGTTCGTCACTGGGGTAAGAACTCAAATGGTCATATCTTAAAGCATGGTGTAATGAAAGACGCAGCACAATCAATCTTTAACGGTATTGGCTACATCGAACACGGTGCGACAAAAGCGGATGCACAGCAGGAATCACGTGTGTTAATGCTTTCTGAAAAAGCTCGTGGCGATGCAAACCCAATTCTATTAATCGATGAAGACGATGTAACAGCAGGACACGCAGCATCTGTTGGTCGAGTGGATCCACTACAACTTTACTACTTAATGAGTCGTGGTATCTCGAAAGCAGAAGCAGAGCGCCTTGTTATCCATGGATTCCTTGCGCCAGTTGTTACGCAATTACCAATCGAAGGCGTACAAAAGCAACTGACGGAGGTTATTGAAAGGAAAGTTCGCTAATGATGAATAAAGACATTAAAAGCTATTTCCCAATTTTAAATCAGGAAGTAAACGGTCATAAGCTTGTTTACCTTGATAGCGCAGCAACTTCTCAAAAACCTATTCAAGTGATTGAAGCGATGAAACATTATTATGAATTCGATAATTCTAATGTTCACCGTGGTGTGCATACATTAGGTAATCGTGCTACTGACAAATATGAGGGTGCACGTGAAAAGGTTCGTAATTTTATTAATGCTACATCAACACAAGAAATTATTTTTACTCGCGGTACTACAACTGCTTTAAATACAGTAGCAGCAAGTTATGGTCGTGCTAATGTTGCTGAAGGTGATGAAATTGTCATTACTCATATGGAGCACCACTCTAATATTATTCCTTGGCAACAACTAGCGAAGGAAAAAAATGCAACGCTGAAATATATTGAGCTTGAAGCGGATGGCACACTTAACTTAGAAAAGGTTCGTGCGACAATTACACCTAAAACAAAAATTGTGTCGGTGTCAATGGCGTCAAACGTCCTTGGAACGATTAACCCAATTAAAGAAATCGCTCAAATCGCGCATGCGAACGGTGCTGTAATGGTAGCGGATGGTGCACAAGCAGCACCACATATGAAAATCGATGTACAAGATTTGGATGTAGATTTCTTAGGGTTCTCAGGTCATAAAATGTGCGGACCAACTGGAATAGGTGTACTATATGGTAAAAAGGAACACCTTGAAAAGATGGAGCCAATTGAATTTGGTGGCGAAATGATTGACTTTGTTGGACTTTACGATTCAACGTGGAAAGAACTACCGTGGAAATTTGAAGGTGGAACTCCTATTATTGCAGGTGCAGTAGGTTTAGGAGCCGCTATTGATTTCTTAACTGAAATTGGGCTAGATAACATTGCGGAGCATGAGCATAAGCTTGCAGGCTACGCGATGGATCAGCTTGAAACAATTGACGGACTTAAAATTTTCGGCCCACGTGACCCAATGAAGCGTTGTGGCCTTGTAACGTTTAACTTAGACGATGTACATCCACATGATGTGGCAACGGTTCTTGATATGAACGGTATTGCTGTTCGTGCAGGACATCATTGTGCACAGCCGCTAATGAAATGTCTTCAACAAGTAGCGACAGCGCGTGCAAGCTTCTATCTGTATAACACAGAGGAAGATATTGACCGCCTAGTTGCAGGGTTACGTTCTGCGAAGGAGTATTTTGGCGATGTCTTTTAATAATTTAGATCAACTATATCGTTCAGTCATTATGGATCATTATAAAAATCCTCGTAATAAAGGATCTATTGAAGACGATGCTGTAACGATCGATATGAACAATCCGACTTGTGGAGACCGTATTCACTTAACGCTAAAAGTGACTGACGGTATTGTCGAGGATGCGAAGTTTGACGGTGAAGGCTGTTCGATTTCGATGTCTTCTGCTTCCATGATGACGCAGCTCATTAAAGGGAAAAAGGTTGAGGAAGCATTAGAGCTTGCTGAAATTTTCTCTAAAATGATGATGGGCGAAGACTATAGCGAGAAATATGACCTTGAGGATGTTGAGGCACTGCAAGGTGTTTCTCAATTCCCTGCACGTATTAAATGTGCGACATTAGCTTGGAAAGCGATGGAAAAAGGTGTAAAGCAATAAATAAATCCTAATTTTGAGTGAAAGCTACGATGTGTGCTTTCACTCAAAGTAAGATTGTGAGCTTTAAACAAAATAACAATAATGCATGAACGGAGGAGAAACGATGGCTAAAAAAATGCCTGATATTGGCGATTACAAATACGGATTCCATGACAAGGACGTATCAATTTTCCGTTCAAAACGTGGTTTAACTGAAGAAATCGTCCGTGAAATTTCTAATATGAAACAAGAGCCAGAGTGGATGCTTGAATACCGCTTAAAAGCACTTGAAACTTTCTATACGAAACCAATGCCGCAATGGGGTGGCGACCTAGGAGATTTAGATTTTGATGAAATTACGTATTACGTAAAACCATCAGAAGCTACACAAAAATCTTGGGATGAAGTACCTGATGAAATTAAAGCTACTTTTGATAAATTAGGTATTCCAGAAGCAGAGCAAAAATACCTGGCAGGTGTATCTGCTCAGTACGAATCTGAGGTTGTTTATCATAACATGAAAAAAGACCTTGAAGACCTTGGTATTGTGTTCAAAGATACTGACTCAGCTTTACGTGAAAACGAAGATATTTTCAAACAATACTGGGGCAAAGTGATTCCTTACACTGACAACAAATTCGCTGCGCTAAACTCAGCTGTTTGGTCAGGTGGATCATTCATCTATGTACCACCAGGTGTAAAAGTAGAAACGCCATTACAAGCTTACTTCCGTATTAACTCTGAAAACATGGGTCAATTCGAACGTACGTTAATTATTGTAGATGAAGGCGCTCACGTACACTACGTTGAAGGTTGTACAGCTCCTGTTTATACGACAAACTCTTTACACTCAGCAGTAGTAGAAATTGTTGTACGTAAAGATGCATACTGCCGTTATACAACGATCCAAAACTGGGCAAACAACGTTTACAACTTAGTAACAAAACGTACAGTTGTTGAAGAAAACGGTACAATGGAATGGATCGATGGTAACATCGGTTCTAAGTTAACAATGAAATATCCAGCTTGTATCCTTAAAGGTGAAGGCGCTCGTGGTATGACATTATCAATCGCATTAGCAGGTAAAGGGCAACACCAACACGCAGGTGCGAAAATGATTCATATGGCACCAAACACATCTTCAACAATCGTTTCTAAATCGATTGCAAAACAAGGTGGTAAGGTAACGTATATGGGTCAAGTTCGTTTCGGCCCTAAAGCAAGTGGTGCACGTTCTAACATTGAATGTGATACGTTAATCATGGACAACCAATCTACTTCAGATACAATTCCATACAACGAAATCTTAAATGATAATGTTTCTTTAGAGCATGAAGCGAAAGTTTCAAAAGTATCAGAGGAACAATTATTCTACTTAATGTCTCGTGGTATTTCTGAAGAAGAAGCGACAGAAATGATCGTAATGGGCTTCATCGAGCCATTCACAAAAGAATTACCAATGGAATACGCAGTAGAAATGAACCGCCTTATCAAGTTTGAAATGGAAGGTTCAATCGGATAATACGCCGATAAACGTTGGTAAATAAGGGTTTTGCTCTAAGGCCAAAAACCCTTATTGCCCACAAATTCCTTTTATACAAATCGAGTGCATTGCGCTCGATTTTTTTTATGCAGATGTTGTTGTAATAGCTTAAAGACCTATTCTACGAGGAATAAAAAAATATGGAGAAGATCATAAATCGACAAATTTTAATTTGAATATTTTATGAACACTTTATTAAAATCTATATCTCTTTTAAGTGAAAAGGCACATAATTATAAGATGTTTATTATATTTAGCGCTATTAATATACACCTTTTGCAAAAAAACATAACAATGTAATGCGACTTTTATCATATTTATACATAGTTTGCTTAATTTTTAATCCATAGCTATCATACAGTAGAAATACATTTTCAGTGATAAGGAGACTACTTAAATGAACACTAAATTCACAAAATTAAGTAAACGTAAAAAGGGATTAAGTGCTGCCATATTAGCAGCGGGAATCATGGGGATTGCAATGGCACCAAATGCATCTGCACATGGGTTTGTTGAAAAACCAGCTAGCCGTGCTGCTTTATGTAGCCAAAGTTATGGCGCGCTTAACTTGAGTTGTGGAAGGGTTATGTATGAGCCACAGAGCTTAGAGGCCAAAAAAGGATTTCCACAAGGTGGACCAGTTGATGGTAAAATTGCATCTGCAGGAGGTCAGTTTGATGGCATCCTAGATCAACAATCCGTAAATCGCTGGTTTAAGAATACGATTACAGGAGGACCAAATACCTTTACATGGAAGTACACTCAGTCGCATTTAACAAGTAAATGGCACTATTATATTACGAAAAAGGGATGGGATCCTAATAAGCCATTAACCCGTGCTGATCTTGAGCCAATTGGAACTGTTGAACATAACGGTACTGAAGCATCAACTAATCTAACTCATACAATTAACGTACCAACTGATCGTAGTGGCTACCACGTTATTTTAGCTGTTTGGGATGTATCGAATACTGCAAATGCTTTCTATAATGTAATTGATGTTAATTTGGTGAATAATGTGGATGTAGATAAGGAAGCTCCATCTCAACCAAATGGATTACAAGCAACGAAAGTTACTTCTAACAGTGCTGAGCTAAAATGGAATCCTTCTACGGACAATGTGGGTGTAAAAGAATATCAAGTTTTCCGTGATGGTAAAGTAGTTGGAAATGTACCGGGAACTACATTCACAGATAAAAATTTAAAAGCGAATACAAAATATACATATACAGTAAAGGCAGTGGATGCAGCTGGAAATGTTTCTAAAGAAAGTGAGTCTATAGCTGTAGAGACAATGATTGCAGTTCCAGATACAGAAGCACCAACGCAACCAACTGCACTGCACACGATGGGCGTAACATCCTCAAGTGTGGACTTAATGTGGAGTGCATCAGAGGATAATGTAGCAGTTGACCATTATGTTATCTATCGAGGGACATCAGTAGGACAAATGACTGTAGTTGGAACATCGAAAACTACATCCTTTATGGACAAGAATCTTCAATCAAATACAACTTATAAGTATGCAGTCACTGCAGTTGATACAGCTGGAAATGAATCTATTAAAAGTTCCATTTTCACTGTAACTACAAAAGAGCAAGGGTCGTCTTATGAACAATGGAGTCCAATCAAGGCATACACAAAAGGTGATAAAGTAGAGCACCAAGGTAAAATATATGAAGCTGTTCAAAGCTATCAAGGATATGGAGATCCAAATTGGATATTCGCATTGTCTTTATGGAAAGAAATTAAATAAATTTGCGTAGACTCCTGTGGGAAAAGCAAGAGTACGGAGCGTTTAGATTGAAGGAGACGAACTTTAAAATTCGTCTCCTTCTTTTGCTCTTCAAGGTAAGTACCTAATGTTATTTTGGTGGTTCAAAGAGTCGTTATAAAGTTGAGTAAAAACGGTTGGAAAATTATCAGTAGGAATATTAAATGCCATAAACGATTCATACATAGAAATATTGTCTTTTTCCCTACGACTCCTAGTCACATAAGCTATTTTATTGTTTTCTGAGTTTGTTACGAATAACTGCGATTCATCATTAGAAAACGGTACCCAATTATGTCCGAAAAACGGTAATAAAGCATTTATATGCCCAAATGTATGATTAATTAAGTTAAAGTTTCCTAGAAAATTATCAAAAATTGATTGAGTCAAGTTTTCACCCAACAATTGAGGAGATGTCAATGTAGGAGGATGTAATAGATCTGGATGACCGTAATTTTGAGTTTGCTTATGTGTTATGTCCGGGCTTTTTGAAAAAAAAAACAAAAACCATACAGCGTGATTTTGCTCGTCCGCTGCTGCACGTCGAAATCTTTCTTTAATCATCAAATCATATGCTTTATCTGCTATATCTAAATAAGAATCAACAGTTTCTTGTTCATCTTTAAAAGCAAATTCGATTCCGGCCCTATAGTTGTCCGGGCATTCCTCAATTATTTGATAAGAAGGCTTTCTTCCTGTTGAATTCGTATAAATTTTGCTAAATTCCTCGAGATGGCGTAGTTCATCCTTTTGAATCTCAAGTATTCTATTCTTTTCATCCTCAGTAGGCGCCATCTTAGCTAACTTTTCATAACAAGCAACAGCACTATACTCAGCATTAATTGCCTTCTGGATATCATTTGCAAGTTGAGCATCATTTGGAATAGGATAAGTACTATTATGCTGTGGAGCATAATGATAATAGTATTGATTTGGATACATCATTGTCCTCCTTTTGTTTAACTTATTTCAGCAAAATGTTCTTTGTACCGAAAGCGTAGCGAAAGGTACAGAAGTCTCCCACCTCTATAGGTGGTGAGATGAATGCGGATTTAAGCTTCTTTCAGCGAGTGTCCAAACACCTGCTGAAATAGGGGAACTCAGTCTAAAAACGCCACGTCCTGTGGCAACGACTGAGTGACCAACTTCGTGCTGTTGCCGCTGCCGCTTCGCTTTCGCGCAGATAAAACCCTTTTGCTGTCGCTTCGCTTTCGCACAGACAAAACACGTTGCTGACGCTGCGTTAGCACTACGCTTTCGCGCAAAAAACATCTGCCGCTGACGCTTCGCTTTCGCGCAAAAAACATTTGTTGGCCTAAAGCCTGCGGCGGATGTCACGGAATCGGAAAGGAGTTCTTAAAGGATGTTAGCCTAAAATCATCGCATCCATGCGATAACGGCTAACTGACCTGCATCGGTAAAAACGCCACGTCCTGTGGCATTACCGAAATGACCGACATCGTGTCGGCCCTCATGTTGCTGCCGCTACGTTAACACTGCGCTTTCGCACAAAAAACATCTGCAGGTCTAAGCACAAAGCCGATTCCGGACGCAATTATGTCGAGGCAAAATTGATCCATCAACTTATCTTATGCTTTGTGTATAGGTAATTGTGCAAAGTCATTTCTTGTGTTGCCTAGGTTGGGTGTTAATTCAACAAGACTTAAGTATCTAAATAAAAAGGAGTATCGTTAACTAAGAGAACAAATGAAACAAATTATTTTTCAGTATTTATAAACCATTCTTCAGGCAGTTCCTAATTTCTTCTTTTCATCGAACTACTAAAATTCGAGAATCTTTTAAAAATGAGCGCACCAGTGATAAACGTTGCTTTTCACCACCTGATAGAACCATCGAATAGACGGATAGAACATCATAAAGAAAGGGGGAGTCGCCGAAACGTTCGGGAAGCTCACTTTTTGGCCGTCTGTTTAAATCTATTTGTATTTTTGGTTAAAAATGTATATTTTTATCCTGCTTATTTATCAATGTTTTCATATATTTTGCCATAAATTGATAAACTTCAATAGAAGGTAGTTGGAAATCCTACTACATTAATGTTTATGGCGTTTTTTTATAACTTTGAATTCTTTGTTCAAAAATCTGAAAATTGCAAAATAATAAATATGTAGTATAGTAGACAAAAATACTATAAAGGAGCATTATCTATGTCGCAGATACAAGAATCCCGTCAACGATTAGGAAAAAAGCAAATTCTCAAATTAACTAAGCTTATACTGATGGCTTTTTTTGCTATTATTCTGATCACATCGGCCTTTGCCATTTGGACGCCGCAGCCGACGATTTGGGTGATGCAACTACTGGCTAGCAAGAATAATCCTGAAAATTTTGGCTCCGATCCATCCGATTTACCTGCGCTCATGGCGCAAGCTCAGGTGATCTCGGACATCTCATATCCATCCAAGTATCAGGAAAATAAACTCGACCTTTATCTCCCTCAAGACGATTCAAAGCCGCTGCCCGTTATCCTCTTTATCCACGGAGGAGGCTTCATTACGGGCGATAAGTTTATGGCCGCAAACTATTCAAGAGCTTTGGCCACTGATGGTTACGCTGTGGTATCCATGAACTACGAGTTAGCGCCTGGAGCAACTTTGTTTGATCAGACGAAACAAGTCGGGGAAGTATGGTCTTATTTGCAGCACTTGGCTTCGAAATATCCCTTGGACCCATCACGAGTGATTTTAGCTGGTTCCTCAGCGGGTGCTTTTTTGGCGGGAGAATTTGCCCTAATCCAATCCAATACTGAATATGCAAAGCTAGTGGAAATTCCACAACTGATGCCGACCAACACAATCAAAGGATTATTGTTATACAGCGCTCCATACGATATCACAGAATTTCAGGATGGTGAGATAATGTCTTCGTACCAATTTATACTCAAACGTATGGGCTGGGGTATTTTGGGCGATAAATACTGGATGAACAACTCGGAATTAGATGTTTTAAATCTATCAAAGTACGTCACAAAAGATTTTCCACCAGCATTTGTGACCGATGGCAATACGAATTCGTTTGAATCACAAGCAAGAACTTTCGTAGATGTACTTAAAGAAAAAGATGTTTTGGTCAACTCTCTGTTTTTCGATCCTGCTGAGATGAAGGTAGGTCATGGCTATCAGTTTGATATGGCTTCCCCCGCTAGCATAAGTAGCCTAAAGCAAACAAGGGAGTTTCTGAAGGAAGTTACTTCATCTAGCGAGTGAACACCGAAATAATATATTTCTCAGACATGTTGAATAGTCAACATGTCTGATGTTTTTATAAAAACAAGTTGACTTATTTTCTAGTTGTAACTATAATGGTTACAGCTGGAGGTGATGAAGATTAAAATTAGCAGTCGTTTTACAATCGCTGTCCATATTTTATCAATCATCAAACAAAATCCATCGACCATTTGCACATCGGAATTTATGGCAGAAAGCGTAAATACAAATCCAGTAGTGATTAGGAAAATATTATCCTATCTTAAAAAGGCAGGTATCGTGCAAGTGCGCAGGGGAACAGGTGGAGCTTCTTTAGTAAAAGATTTAGATGCTATCACTTTACTAGAGGTTTTTCGTTCAGTAGAAGTTGTAGAAGAAGATCAGTTATTTCATCTACATGAAAATCCAAATCCTGATTGCCCTATAGGTGCAAATATACAGGCTGTGTTAGAACTAATTTTAGTGCAAGCACAAGAAGCAATGGAGCAAGTATTGGCTAACATTACTATGGAACACGTGATTACATCTTTAATCCATGAAATTCAACAATCACAATAAATGCATTCTTTTAACTGAATGCATTATTTATTTGACTTAGTTGTAACTGAAATGGTTACAACGAAAAAGAGAAATGGAGGTTTTATTGGATGACTCTTAAAATAAAAGCATATTCGGATTTTATTTGCCCTTTCTGTTTTTTAGGGAAAGGGCCATTAGATGAAATTGCAAAAGAAAAGGATATTGAAATAGAATGGATGCCGTTTGAATTAAGACCTAAACCATATCCAAAAATTGATCCTTGGAAAGAGCCTGCTAAATTGGGATCGTGGGATTCCTATATTCTCCCTACAGCCAAAAAGCTAGGGATTGATATGCGATTACCGCGTGTATCTCCACATCCTTATACAAATTCAGCTTTTGAAGGATATCAATTCGCTAAAGTATATGGAAAAGGTAATGAATTTCATCATAGAGTTTTCACAGCGTTTTTCCAGGAGGAACAAAATATTGAGGATGTCGAAGTGTTAACTCAATTAGCGAATGAGGTAGGTTTGCCAAAAGAAGAATTCAAAGAAGCCTTGCTTTCAGGTAAATATCGTGAAGCACATCAAGAGGCTTTAAAGCATGCATATGAAGAAGCAAATATTACTGCTGTTCCTACACTAATTATTGGTGATGAAATGATCCAAGGATTAGCTAGTAAAGAAAGAATAGCACAAGTCATCGATCAGCAATTAAAAAATAAGTAACGTAAATACTAGATTTAATCAGTAGCGTATAAAATGAAGCTGCATGTAAAAGTCTATGTATATAAATAATTAATATTTGGAGGAAATACAAATGTCAGTAACAACAACTAATCTAAAAGAAGCAATTATTAATCGTCGTTCAATCCGTAAGGTGAAAAAGAACGAAGCAATTACAAAAGAAAAAATTGAAGAGCTATTAAAAATCAGTGTACATGCACCATCTTCATTTAATATGCAAAGTGGACGTGTAGTAGTTTTAATGGATAATGAACACGAAAAGTTTTGGAACATTGTTAAAGAAACATTGCGCGCACGTGTTCCAGCAGAAAATTTTGCTGCAACAGAAGAGCGTTTACTAGGCTTTAAAGATGGCGTAGGAACAATCTTGTTCTTTGAAGACCAAGCTACAATCAAACAAATGCAAGAAAACGCTCCTTCTTATAAAGAGCAATTCCCATTCTGGTCTCATCAAGGAAATGCAATGTTACAATATGCAACATGGATGTCTTTAACTACTGAAGGAATTGGCGCATCTCTTCAACACTATAATCCAATTATTGACGAAGAAGTTAAACAAACTTGGAATATTCCTGCAGAATGGAGCCTTGTAGCTCAAATGCCATTCGGTGAACCAGATGAACAACCAGGAGAAAAAACTTCTTTACATTTTGAAGATGTAGTGAAGTTTTATTAATTAACATCTAACTACAATGAAACCCCGTTAAGTGGACATGATTCACTTAACGGGGTTTCACCTTATTAGTTAAATGAAAACTCGTATCCTACATAGTTAAAAACATTAGTAAATCCTATATTTTCTGCTACAGCGATAGATGGTTTGTTTGAGTCCATACAATCCCAATATGGAATCGAATCTTGTGCTAAACAATTTTTTACAAAATGGTGAGCTAACTTTTGAGCTAATTTATTTCCTTGGTAAGCTTCTAATGTTTCAATATCTATACAGTGGACATTTTCAACAACAAAGCCTGAAAAACAAAGACTAACAATGTGATGATCGTAAACGACACAGTACCCAATTCCTTTATTCAAGAAACACTCAACTGAAGACCAACACGATAATATTTTAGACTGTAAAAATGCGGGATTTTTAATGGTGTTATCTTCAAACAGAGTGTTATCGATTTTTAAAACAGTATAGCCTTCTTTAATATCTAGCTCATTATTTGCTTTATAGTTTTCTTTATGAAGCTTATATACTCTTTGCTTCCAACTAACAAGTTCACGATGTTTAAATATTTTTTCAATCGTTTGATTCCACTTCGGATGGTTACCAATGCCTTCAAAGTAATGCAATCCCACTTTTTTCGCTTCTGGTACAATTACCTGATCAATAAAATCATTTATTTGATTATTAAACTGTTCATTATTTTCATTCCCTATAAATAAAAATCCATCGTTGTTGCCTAACCAAATAAGTGCTGTACGTGGTGTGTCGAAACTATCCACAAATATTCGTCCAGGATTTACTCCCTCTACAACTGCTTGAACTTCTAATTGGCCTTGCTTATTCAACAGCTCTTTACACCTGTAAGATTCATTTTGCTGTAGCTCAGTAATCATTTATATCACTATCCTTTCGCATTAATTTTGCTATATTTTGACTAAAAGTTTGGAATGACATTTATTAAAACGTATACCATGTGCTTAGGTTGATTGGAGTGGAGGCTGGGTGACTCCTTGGGGATCAGCGTCACAGATGAGACCCTGGAGCGAGCATCGCGAGTGAAGCGGCTCATCGGACGCCCCCAGGAAAGCGCCCAGCCGGAACGGAAATCAACCCCACGTTTTGATGATAATCCTACATTTCATTATAAAGGTAAATAATAGTAATATTCATATTTACCTTGTTTATGAGCTATGTTTTTTACGATACGTTCATATTTCATTAGAAGGTGTGTGCTATGATAAATGTACATAGAGGAGGGAGTCACATGATTATAGTTGGATTAACTGGTTGGGGTGATCATCCTTCGCTTTATAGTGAAGTGACTGCCTCAAAGGACAAATTATTCGATTATACAGGTCATTTTTTAACGGTTGAAGTAGATACTTCTTTTTATGCCATACCTTCTAAAGAAAATGTACGGAAATGGTGTGAGGATACACCCGGAAATTTTCGTTTTGTTGTGAAGACCTATCAGGGAATGACTGGTCATTTACGTGGTGACATACCGTTTGACTCGAAGAATGACATGTTTAATGCCTTTATCGAATGTGCCAGTGAATTTAAACGTCATGGGAAGCTAGCAATGGTACTAGCACAATTCCCGCCATGGTTTGATTGTCAGGCAAAAAATGTACAATATCTTTTGTATATTAGACAACAGCTCAAGGGCTTTGACGTAGCGATTGAGTTTCGCAATCAGACTTGGTATGCGGACAATGTAGTGCAGCAAACAATGGATTTTTTACGAGAACATCAATTCATTCATACAATTTGTGATGAACCACAGGCTGGCGTAGGTTCTATACCATTTTATCCTACTGTTACTGCGGATAAGGCACTCGTACGTATTCATGGACGTAACATTCATGGATGGCGCAATACTGGTAATGCCGAAAACTGGCGGAAGGTTCGCTTTTTATATGATTATAATAGTGAAGAATTGCAGCAGCTTGGACAGCATTTGAAACATCTCCAATCAGAAGTACAGGACCTGTATGTATTATTTAATAATAATTCAGGACTTCATGCTGCGAAAAATGCAAAGGAGTTACAAGGAATTTTAGCGATTAAAGATGTAGGGTTAGCACCTAAACAATTAAACATGTTTGAAGGGGAACTATAATGGAATTTTTTGTTTTAGTCATTATTGCATTATTATCTGGATTAATTGGCTCATTAGTTGGGCTTGGTGGAGGAATTATCTTAGTCCCAGCAACATTATACGTTGGGTTAAATCTAGGGATGATTCCAGATATCACACCTCAAAAAGTAGTTGGTTTATCTGTTGTCATGATGATTTTTACTGGACTTGCCTCTACGTTAAGCTATATGAAATCTAAAACAGTTGATTATAAAAGCGGTTGGATATTTTTTATAGGAAGTATTCCTGGAACAATGTTGGGCGCATGGGTAAATAAGGGGCTAGATTTACCATCATTTAATTTGTATTTTGGTATTTTACTAATCATTTTGGCGACGATATTACTTGTACGTGATCGATTGAAACCTGTAGAATGGTTTGTAAAAAATGGTATGCGATTGAAATTCGAAGATAAAGAAGGAAATACCTTTGTCTATGGGTATCCAATTTGGTTTGCCATCGCATTAACATTTGCCATTGGCTTTGCCTCTGGATTATTTGGTATCGGTGGAGGCTCGATGATCGTGCCTGCCATGATTATTTTATTTTTATTCCCACCACACGTTGCAGTGGCAACATCGATGTTCATGGTTTTTTTATCGTCGATAGTCAATTCAGCGAGCCATATTTATTTAGGACATGTACCATGGCTCTTTACGATTCCGGTTATTCCAGGAGCTTATATTGGAGCAAAGTTGGGGGCAGCATTAAATAAAAGAATTAAATCAGATACTCTTGTAGTAGCACTTCGAGTTATTTTATTATTATTAGGAATTCGTTCCATTATCGAAGCTTTATTGTAATATTGATTTTAGATGTCTATAGGTTCGAAAAGTAAAGGGACTTTGATAGCAAGTCTTCTACAGACATAGAAGCTATTTTAAAGAAGAGGTGGCTTAATTGCTGGAAAAAATTCATATTTTTCACACGAATGATTTGCACAGTCATTTTAAGTATTGGCCACGAATGCAAAGTTATGTGAAAGAAATGCGTTCTAAGCTAACAACCATAGGAGAAACAAGCTATTTATTTGATGTCGGCGATCATTTAGATCGTTCAAATATTTATACAGAAGCAACAGTAGGTAAGGGCAATGTGAGGTTATTGAATGAAGCTGGCTACGACGTAGTGACACTTGGTAATAATGAAGGGATAACATTGTCCCATGAGGAGCTGTACCATCTATATGATGAAGCAGCTTTTGACGTAGTAGTTGCCAATGTAAATGCTTCACATGGAACAAATCCAGCGTGGATGAAGCCATATGTTGTGTTAACGACTGCTTATGGTACAAAGGTTGCGGTTATTGCAGCAACTGCTATGTTTGAAATTTATTACAAGGAATTAAATTGGGAGATAGACGTGGCACGAAGCACACTTATTCGCTTAGCATATCAGCTTCGTAAAGAAGTAGATATTATTGTTTGTTTGTCTCATTTAGGAATAACAGAGGATGAGCTTTTAGCTGAGGAATGTCCAGAAATAGATGTTATATTCGGTTCACATACACACCATGTTCTTCCAAATGGAAAGCTAATTAATGGCGTTTTATTAACAGGTGGAGGGAAATTTGGACAATATACTGGCCATCTTTTGTTAGAATATGATAAAAGATCTAGGAAAATTGTTGAAAAAAAGGATACTTTAATTCATAATAAAGATTTGCCTACGGTTAAAAATGAAAATGAAATCGTTCAGTCTTTAGAAAAAGAAGGCAAACAATTACTTGATACTCCAGTATTCACTACGAAAAAATCGTACAATAAGGAATGGTTCCATTATTCACAATTATCCGATTTGTTTGCGCGGGCCATTTTAGAGAAAAGTGGAGCGGATTGTGCGTTATTTAACGCGGGAATTTTTTTAGATGGTTTACCTAAGGGAACAGTGACGGCACTAGATTTGCATAGAATTTTCCCACATCCTATAAATTTATGTACGATTGAATTATCAGTTGCTGAAATGAAAGAAATTTTTCAGCAATCTAAAAATGAAGAATGGCCCTATATTGAGCTAAAGGGATTAGGGTTTAGAGGCGTTATCTTTGGGAAGATGTTAACTTATGGCTTTTCAATGAATGAAGATCGCCAATTACTTATTAATGGGAAGCTTGCAGATAACGATCGTATTTATAGATTAGTAACACTTGATTTGTTTACGTTTGGTTATTTTTATCCAAGCTTTAAATATGCTAAGAAAAAATATATTCTACCAGAATTTTTACGAAACATTATGATAGATTATGGGCAAAAATTCTTTCAGCAATAGTAGATAAAATGCTTTTAGAACGGATTGGGGAAAAGGTCATGCGATTAATTTCAATCGATGTATTAAAAGAAGGAATGGTATTAGCAAGAACTATTTGGAATGAGGCGGGACACCCTCTTTTAAAGAAAGATGTTGTCATTAATGAACGTATCATACAAAGACTTCAACAATTAAATACGCATTATTTATATATTGACGATGAAATTTCTAAGGGTATTGAGGTACAGGAAACAGTGCCAGCTGTTATTCGAAATAAAGCAATTTCAACCATTAAAGATTCTTTCCAATCAATCAATGGTTTAAATCCAGTAAATGCCTCTTATGTGCTTGACCAACAATCAAAAGCAATTGTCTCAATTGTAGATGAGTTACTGTCGGCAGTTAGTGGCAATGATGAAATTCTAACAATACTAACAGATGCGTATTTATTTGATGAATATTTATATCAACACTCCTTTCAAGTTACTCTTTATTCGATAGCGATTGCTAAAGAGCTTGGATACTCAGCTGAGGATTTACGTTTAATTGGGATTGGCGCTTTGTTACATGACATAGGGAAGCTTATGGTACCAAAAGAGATCCTGACAAAACCTGGGCGCCTAACGTGTGAGGAATTTGAAACGATGAAGCAGCATACTCGTTATGGTTTTGATTTGTTACGCAATTTACATTCCATATCATTGATTGTTGCACATTGTGCCTTCCAACATCATGAACGGATTGATGGGAGTGGCTATCCACGGGGCTTAGTTGATTTTGAAATCCATCCGTTTGCAAAAATTATCGGTGTAGCAGATGTCTTTGATGCAGTGACTACAAGTCGTGTCTATCGTGAAAAAATGCTACCTTCTCAGGGCCTAGCAATCGTAGAAGCAGGCTCTGGAACTATATATGATGCACGTATTGTGAAAGCATTGAAAAGGTCTGTTGTACATTATCCTAACGGTGTTATTTTAAAATTATCGGATGGACGCCGAGGTATTGTATCAAGACAAAATACATTGAATGCAGCATTACCGTGGATTCGTATTTTTGAGGAGCAAAATCAATTATTAGCAGCTACATATGAAATTAATTTAGTGGACTACCCAACCGCAACAATTGAAAGCGTTGAAGCGGATTATGTTGTACCATCGAAAATCGAATAAAAATCTCCTCCTGTTCATACGTTATGGAACAGGAGGAGATTTTTTGTTTTTCCCTCGAAAAAGGATGAAATTACGATCATATAGTAATAATGGTAACTATAGAAAACAGGGAAAACGGTTGAATCGTTTAACCCTAGTAGTTGTATGCATTATTGGCGGTGTTTTTTTATTTATTTATTATTTAAATGCGAAGCTTATGCCGACCTACTTAGATTATGCTGAAATACAAACGGGTAAGATTGCATCCTCCGTTGTGAGTAAAGCGATTGATTCTCGTACATCAAGTGTTATGGATGTTAATGATGTTCTTGTAGAAGTATCTCCTGGCAACCATGCTGATTTGAAAATTAATACAGAAACGATTAATCGAGTTCGAACTGAAACAGTCAATCAAGTAAAATTGTATTTAGAGCAGGCAGAGCAAGGGGAGTTGTCGCATTTGCCAAATGTTGATAATGTTGAATATGATTATAACAAGATTAATGAAGGTAATGGGGTAGTTTTTTATATGCCATTGAGTCAGGCGGCTAATATCCCTTTAATTGGGAATTTAGGACCTAAAATTCCAATACGCTTTCATGTCATTGGCAATGTGCATAGTGAAGTTACTTCTTCAATAGAAGAATTTGGTATTAATAGCGCATATATGTCGGTAGGGATTCATATAGAGGTAAATGTTCAAATTATTGTCCCATTTGCTAGTAAAACAACAACAGTTACTCAGGATATTCCGGTGGCAATGGGCTTAGTAAGGGGGGCAGTTCCAGATGTTTATTCAAATGGTAGTTCAGAGGTACCTTCAATTCAAATACCTGTCTCTCCTAAAAAGTAGAAATGTTTGCCTTCTTTCAGCGAATATCTTTTGTACCGAAAGCGTAGCGACAGGTACGGGTTTCCAAACACCCGCTGAAATAGAGGAACTCAGTCTAAGAACGTCACGTCCTGTGGCAATAAACATCTGTTGGCCTAAAGCCTCCGGCGGATGTCACGGAATCGAAAAGGAGTTCTTAGGGGATGTTAGCCTAAGATCATCGCTTCCATGCGATAACGGCTAACTGACCTGCATCGGTAAAAACGCCACGTCCTGTGGCATTACCGAAATGACCGACATCGTGTCGGCCCTCGTGCAGGCCAAAGCACAAAGCCGATTCCGGACGCAATTTTGCCGAGGCAAAATTGATTATGATAGTTGTTGGAGTTCATTTATTATGTTACATTGACAACAGTGAAGATAGTAATAGAAAAACTGCATATATTTGATAGGGGCGATATCCGTATGACATCTTGTAAACCTACGAGTAAGGAAAAAGAAGAATATTTAAGAAAACCAGATTGGCTAAAAATTAAATTAAACACAAATGATGAATATAAAGGGCTAAAGAAGCTCATGCGTGAAAAAAATCTGCATACGGTATGTGAGGAAGCACGCTGTCCTAATATTCATGAATGCTGGGGTGAACGACGTACAGCAACAATGATGATTCTTGGATCTGTGTGTACTCGTGCTTGCCGTTTCTGTGCTGTTAAAACAGGCTTACCAAATGAATTAGACTTAGCTGAGCCAGAACGCGTAGCAGATTCTGTAGCAATTATGAACTTAAAGCACGTTGTTATTACAATGGTAGCGCGTGATGACTTAAAGGATGGCGGTGCGCAAGTATTAGCTGAAACAGTGCGTGCGATTCGTCGTAAAAGTCCGTTTACATCGATTGAAGTTTTACCGTCCGATTTAGGTGGTCTGAAAGAGAACCTTCAAATTTTAATGGATGCGAAGCCAGATATTTTAAATCATAATATTGAAACGGTACGTCGCTTAACGCCGAGAGTACGTGCACGCGCAAAATATGAGCGTTCATTAGAGTTTCTTCGTTTGGCAAAAGAAATGCAGCCAGACATCCCTACAAAGTCATCTTTAATGATAGGCTTAGGAGAAACACATGAAGAAATTTTAGAAGTTATGGATGATTTACGAGCAAATGACGTAGATATTATGACAATTGGTCAATACTTACAGCCAACGAAAAAGCATTTAACTGTCAAAAAGTATTATTCTCCAATAGAGTTTGGTAAACTGCGTAAAATCGCAATGGAAAAAGGATTTAATCATTGTGAAGCAGGACCACTTGTACGTAGTAGCTATCATGCTGATGAACAAGTTAATGAAGCAACAAAAGCACGTCAATTACAAGCAGAACTGTAAAAGCAAATGTTGAAATGGAAGTTGGTGTCACTTTGATCAATATTGAAGGATATGAATACGAGCTTATTGAAGATTACAAAGAAGCTTTTCAAGAGGAAGTATTCAAGGAACGATACTCAGATATTTTAGCCAGATATGATTATATTGTGGGAGACTGGGGCTATAATCAATTACGCTTAAAAGGCTTTTTTGACGATAAAAATCAGAAAGCCTCTTTCGATACGAAGATTAGTACACTACAAGATTACTTATACGAGTATTGTAATTTTGGCTGTGCATATTTCGTCTTGCGCAAATCCGGTAAATCTACTCAACAGCTAGAAGCTGAAGTAAATGAAGATCATGAAGTGACAAAGCTTGTTGAGGATGAACAAATAGCAGAATAAACTTTTAAAACCTGATGCGAAATTTGCATCAGGTTTTTACTTTGTAGTGATAGGTTTTTAAAATTTGGTAATAATAAAAGTGAATGCAAAAAATTGTTTTATTTTTGGCTTTTCACCAAAGTTGGGATGACACTGATAAAACATATTCCATTGATATAAGTTGATTGGAGTGGAGGCTGGGCGACTCCTTGGGGATCAGCGTCACAGATGAGACCCTGGAGCGAGCATCGCGAGTGAAGCGGCTCATCGGACGCCCCCAGGAAAGCGCCCAGCCGGAACGGAAATCAACCTCACACTATGGAGATGAACCTGTATATTTGGCTATTATACTAACCTACTTATTTTATATTAAAGGTGTGTGTTGTTTAGATGAAAAAAGCTGTATTTTTGGATCGTGATGGGGTCATCAATGAAGTATTAACGGATCGCGTTAAATTTGTAAATAAACCAAAGGAGCTCTATTTCCTGCCGCATGTTCCGAAAGCTATAAAAAAATTGAATAAATACTTCGACTATATATTTGTAGTAACCAATCAAGGCGGCGTTGGATTGGGGTATATGAAAGAAACGCAGCTACAAAAAATACATGAGCATATGGTAAAAGAATTGAAGAAGGAAGGGGCCACTATTCATGAAGTCGTATATTGTCCCCATAAACCAAAGTCGGGCTGTGCCTGCCGTAAACCTAATAGTAAGTTAATTGTTGATCTGGGTGAAAAATATAATATAGACTTGGCAAAATCCTACATGGTGGGAGATACGGATACAGATATCATAGCAGGCAAACGAGCAGGAACTAAGGGAGTATTTTTAGGTGAGAAAGATCCACTGGCAGATGCGGTTTTTCCAGATTTAATTAGTGCTGCTGACTGGATTATTAAGGATGCAACAGCATAACGCTAGTATTGTTGAGGTAGGTGACAAAGCGTATAAATTATGTGAAAAAGGATAATTTATTTATTGGAGGTGATTAATTTGACTAAAGAAAATAAAAAATCGTTAGATCGAGAAGAATATGGATTTGGCTTTGATATTAGTGTTGATGACTTAGCAGTAATTGGGCAAAATCAACAAGCCAAAAAACAAAACGACAATGAAAACAAAGACAAGCCTCACAATAAGGATAATCCTGCTAAATTAAATAATGAAAAGTAGGGGCACGATCCGTCGAGGCATACTTGATACTTAAGATACTTACAAAAAAATTCCGCCATCCTTCTGTTGAACAGTACGCAAAGTATATTCCTATGTCTGCAGAAAAGCGGAATTTTTTTGTATTACATTCTTATTTGTGATCATGGTAGTCTGTAACACCCAATTTGAAGGGTGTTAATTTAATATTTCACGTAAATATTCACGTAGTTCGACAGTATCTTCCTCTGTGCGATTGTATACGTGTTCAAGATAGCCAGGCTCTTCTACATCATCTGGACCAATTATAGCAAAGCGTCCAAATTGGATATCCATGACAAGCACTTTTCCAAAGAAACGACCCGATTGCAAAATGGCCAAATCATAACGTAACTTGTCCCCAGCAAAACTAACAAAGCGTGTTTTCGTATCTTCTACATCATCATATAAAAAAAAACGTTCCATCTTTTAATCTCCTTCCAGTCCTATAGATATGGTACTATAGAAGAGAAATGACTATCAACTTTTAAAGATTTGAATGGGGGCTTTCCTTGTGTATTTTGTAGATCGTAATAAAATCACAAAAAATTTACAGTACTTAGATGGACTATTAGCTATTTTAGAGTCAGAAGATAGCTGGCTAGAAAATGATATTAAGAAATTAGCAATCGAGCGAATTGGTCACAATGTGATGGAGTCAATGATGGATGTAGGAAATTTAATGATTGACGGCTTCATTATGCGTGATCCAGGAAGCTATGAGGATATAATTGATATTTTAATCGATGAAAAAGTCGTATCTACTGAAATGGAAGCACCGTTAAAAGAAGTAGTTGGCTTACGTAAAATGCTTGTTCGTGAATTTACAGATGTAGATGTTCAGGAAGTTGTAAATGTGTTAACAACGACTTTACCAGCGTTAAAGCAATTTTCACCAGCTGTGAATAGTTATTTAACAAATGAACTTGGCCCTGTTTCAGCATTTTTGCCAGAGGATCATCAATGAAAACCTACAAGGCATATTGCTTTGATCTAGATGGTACAGTGTACCGTGGAAAGGAAGGCATTCCTTCTGCGGTTACTTTTATTCATCGGTTACAACAAGCAGGAATCGAGCCATTTTACGTAACAAATAATTCTTCTAAGACAAGAGAGCAGCTGCAGGAAGCTTTAAGCGCTATAGGTGTGAATGCACCATTAGAGCATATTTACTCTAGTGCATTAGTTACAGCGAAATATGTAGCCCTGAATTTCCCTGGCAAAAAAGTAGCCATGTTAGGTTCTGATGGTATTCGTAAAGCGTTATTTAATGAAGGCATTGAACCTACCGAGGATGAGCCAGAGGTATTTGTTATGGGGATCGATCGAAATCTAGATTATATGGCACTTGCGAAGGCGACAGTTGCTGTGCAAAATGGTGCGACGTTTATAGCAACGAATCAAGATATTAAATTCCCGACAGAACATGGATTTCTACCAGGTAATGGGTCGTTTGCCCGATTAGTAGGTGAGGTTGCAGACGTTGAGCCAATCTATATTGGTAAACCATCACCTGCAATGCTTGAAGTCATTGCGACAGAGCATGGCTTTACGAAAGATGAAATGGTGATGATTGGCGATAATTATGACACAGACATTATGTGTGGGATTCGTTTTGGCTGTGACACAATCCATGTAAATACAGGTGTTACACCAACAAAGGTTGTACTTGATAAGGCGCAGCAACCTACCTATATGGTGGAAGCCTTAATTTAACTACTTTCAGCAAAAGCTAAAAGTAGTTAAAGCCTCCGGACGCAATTATGCCGAGGCATAATTGAATAATTCACAAATAAAAAAAGGATGCTTATGTCGATTTTTTTGGCATAACATCCTTTTTATATGTTCAAATTTAGTATAGTAAGCGTTTTATCATTATATGAACGAGCTATTACGCCTTTATTACCATAACGGATTTTCTTCGATAAATTGATAAATGGCTTTCGTCAACTCTTCAGGAGAATCAGCCTCAACTAATTCACCATTGACGACTGCATAAAACGATTCAGAACATTTTGTACAGTAACTGAGACAGCCATATTCCAAAACGTCGATGTTCGGATCGCGCTCTAGTATTTCATAAGTTTTTTGAGAGCCATTCGCCAAATTACTTATACAAAATTCAACCATTGGATTCATACATGTCACCTCACCAAAGTAATGCTACTCGCTTTTAAAACATTCGTCAATGATTTGAGTTGATCATGAGATAAAAGCAGATACTAAGTAGTAAAGTAGGGCGCATTAACTTTACAAAAGTGAAGAGAAGAAAACGATATTTAAGGAAAATTCGAACAATAACGACAATTTATCGAAGTCCAAGTGATTCAAAAATCGTTCGAAAAAAGCAAGTTATCATTCATTTTGTGAAATCTTTCACAAAATTGCATTCTGATATTGTGAAACTTCTCACAATCGGTTATACTCGTTTGTGGATACTTTGTGAACAATTAATATAAGAGATATAAAAGGAGACTATTATGGGAAAATTAGTACTTTTAGGTGGCGGCTACGGCAATATGCGTCTCATGCTTCGATTATTACCAAACGTTCCATTAGACACAGAAATCGTGTTAGTAGACAGAGCCCCTTTCCATAGTTTAAAAACAGAATTTTACGCATTAGCAGCAGGGACTGCAACAGATAAAGAAATTCGTGTAAGCTTTCCAGAGCATGAACGTTTATCGGCTGTATATGGAGAAGTTGTTGAAATTGATCGTACCGATAAGGTAGTCATTTTAGAAGATGGACAACGTATTGAATATGATGATTTAGCAATTGGTCTTGGCTGTGAGGATAAATATCATGGTGTACCAGGTGCAGAGGAGTACACATATAGCATTCAGACAATGGCGAAATCACGTTCAACATTCCAAGCACTTTGTGGTTTACCAGCAGGCTCTACAGTCGGAATTGTAGGAGCTGGCTTAAGTGGTATTGAGCTTGCAAGTGAGTTACGTGAAAGCCGATCAGATTTAAAAATAAAGCTATTCGACCGTGGTCCTCGTATTCTGAAGGACTTCCCAGAAAAGCTAAGTAAATATGTAAAAGACTGGTTTGTAAAACATAATGTTGAAGTCATTGCCAATTCAAATATTACAAAAATTGAACAAGGTAAAATTTGCAATCACGAAGAAGAAATTGCACTCGATTCTGTAGTTTGGACTGCTGGTGTGCAGCCTGTCAAAATTGTCCGCGATTTGGAAGTGGAGAAAGATAAACAAGGTCGTCCACTTGTAACACAATATTTTAATCTTCTTGATGACGAGAATGTATATGTTGTAGGCGACTGTGCTGCTTCAGAATTACCTCCAACTGCTCAGTTAGCAGAGGAACAAGCAGAACAAATCGTAAAAGTACTTCGCATGCGTTGGAAAGGCGAAAACTTACCTGAGAAAATGCCTGATATCAAATTAAAAGGTTTCATGGGAGCTCTTGGTAAAAAACAAGGCTTTGTATATTTAGCAGATACAACAGTAACAGGACGTATCGCACGCTTGATGAAATCAGGATTATTATGGTACTACAAACGTCAAAATGATTAATTAGATGTGTTAGTTGAAAAGGGATTGCTTCAAATTTAATTTTGAAGCAATCCCTAAGTTTTTCTAGCAATTATGCCTCGGCATAATTGCGTCCGGAATCGGCTTTGTGCTTAGGCCTGCACGAGGGCCGACACGATGTCGGTCATTTCGGTAATGCCACAGGACGTGGCGTTCTTAGACTGAGTTCCTCTATTTCAGCGGATGTTTGGACAGCCGCTGAAATAAGTTAAACAGTTTCGTCAGGTATGAAACCTAAATTTTCAAGTGCAGTAAATACAGGCTTTAATTGCACATAGCCTTCGCCCACTACTTCATCATTTAATAGAACAAGTGGATAAAAAAATTCATCTTCTTGAATGCGTGTAGCATAATCTTGATCGCGCTCATTCTCAATTGGTCCTTCAATATCGATATAGCGAATATCATACCCTTGGTTTGGATATTTTCGATCGATGGCTGCTTGTAGCCACTCATATGTATCCTTTGAAGATGGTGCATTGACACAACTCGCGCAGATTACCGCTGTTCCGTAAATTTCAATCTTTGGTTTCGTTTGTCCCATTCCATTTCCACTCCTCGTGATTCTATATTGGATTTTTTCTGTTGCTAACATTATAATCATTATAAGGAAAGGAGTCGAGACAAATGGCAGAAGTAACAATTAACGATCAAGTTCAAGAGGTATTAGATAAATTACGCCCATTCTTACTACGTGACGGTGGAGACTGTGAATTAGTAGATGTAGAAGACGGCATTGTAAAATTACGTTTATTAGGTGCATGTGGTAGTTGCCCAAGTTCAACAATTACACTTAAAGCTGGTATCGAACGCGCATTATTAGAAGAAGTACCAGGTGTTATTGAAGTAGAGCAAGTATTCTAAAACGACTAAAAAAGTTCTAGCTGATTAATTTAGGCTAGAACTTTTTTTCTTAAACATGGCGAGCGTGTTCTTTTTCTTCTCGAATAATAGCCCATTGTTCCTTAGCCATATCAATGATCTTCGCTTCTCCACCAATACTTTGCTTTTCAATGACCTTTGAAAAGAAGCGTGTAGCATTTTCTAAATCACCGATACGTCGTGATAGTTCAGCAATCATATACATAATTCGAATATCTGACATTTGCGTTGAGCCGTAATCCTCATTTGAATAAGAATCCATATAGTAATCTCGGGCCATTGTCATAAAACGTTGCTCTTGGCCATCGTTATTTAATGAACGATATAGCCATGCAAGACGTAATGTAAGCCCAGCTATAGCGACAAATTTTTCTTTTTTAATCGTACCGCAAAGGAACGCTAATTTATAAGCTTGTATCGCTTGGAATACAGTACGTTCTCCCTTAAAATCATGGTGTACCCATTTTTCTGTAATTTGCGTGCGAATTTCATCTTGCGTGCCAGGGGCAAAATACTTTGAAAAGTCTTCTGTAAATGAAAATCCACAATGCTCACAAACAAATACATTATAATAAAGGGCATTTACACCGTCTGCATAGATAGGATGAAAGTCTGTTTCTGTATGATCTACTTTTATGAATTTAGAGCGTACTTTTAATGTTGGAAATTCTTTTTTGCAATTAAGACATTGAATTTTTTTTTCGTAATAAGGTGAAATCTCCATATTTTATACCTCTTTCATCAACATATTATAACTATTATACCAATGTGAATTTTATAAACATGGATAAAAAATACTAAAAATGTGAAAAATATTAGAATTTTCACTAAAAACACTTTTGAAGCTGAATGTTTGTCATACAATAGTCAAAATTGATATGATAATAAGTAAGAAGGAAGGTGATTGGGATGACAAGTAAGCAAATAATTGAAGTTACTGAAGCGGCTATCTTTCATATTAATGGAATGATGGAGCACAATGAAGAGCAAGGTTCATTCTTACGTGTAGTTGTTAATGGTGGCGGATGCAGTGGCCTATCATATGGTATGCATTTTGATAAAGAGAAAAAAGAAGATGATTTTGAAGATGTACAGCATGGTTTAACAATTCTTGTTTCCCGTGAAGATGCGCCGATTATAATGGGGACAAAAATTGACTATAAGCAATCACTAATGGGTGGTGGCTTCACGATCGACAATCCAAATGCGATCGCATCATGCGGCTGTGGCACGTCTTTCAAAACAGCCAAACGTGAAGGTACACCTGAGATTTGTGACTAATGACTTTCATCAAGAAAGTTGATAAGGGATTGTAAATAACAGTAGAAAATGGTGTGTACACAATCCTTGAAATGAGTGAACACAACCCCAAATACATCAGTTTAGGGTTATAGATACCAAGCCTTTTTGATTTGTATGTTGTGTAAACATAACGAATTGAGGAGGCTTTTTTGTATGGTTTTGAAAAAGAAGAAACGTACGGCAATTGGTAAAATGGCAATGGGGGAGGAATAGCCAAAGATTAAGAAAGACAGGCTATAGGCTTTTATGCTGAGAAAGCAGGGAGCCGTTGTGAGAGCGCAAAAAGGGCTTGCGTGTAATTTTACGCACAAGTCCCTAGATTGATGTGTGAGGGCAATTCTCTCGTTGTTGAATTAGGGGATAATAGCCCTTGTTATTGATTTAAATTTTCTTTGATTTCTTCTAATAATTTTGTTTGCATTTTTAATTGCTTAGTTGTAGTAATAGCAAACCAAATTATAAAAATAATTGGAACTATGTAAAATAACAATCCAAAAATCGAGATAAAGCTAAATATAATATCTCCTGTATTTAAACTATTCATAACTTAAATCCACCTGCCATTTCTTAATTAACTTAGGCTGTTTTCTCAAAGATTGTTGCTTCTCGTTTGGCTATCTTCTTTAACTAAAGCACCCCGTTAGCTTAGGAAGAACAGCGACGCTTATTAAACAATCGCGCCCGATTGTGGTATAAATATTATATTTTTGCTAAGACAGAGTTAACAAAATCGTTTTTTTCTTCTGGATATTTGTGTTTATTATGGGACGGGACGTTGATAGCTTACATTTCTTTCCGAGAGATCCTATTCTACTAAGGATTCTGTTATTTTCCCATCTAGATTTTTAATCGCCAACATCGAATTATCCTGAATGATTCCTGTATCTACGAAACCAAATGAAGCGTATAATGTTTTAGCTATGACATTACTTGTTCGATAAAAGAGGGTTACATAATCTGCTTCCCCATATGGCATATTTTCAATATCCATCAACATTTTTTCAAAGGCAAGTTTGCCATATCCTTTCCCCTGATAACTCTTTTCAATCATAATATGCCATATAAAATAGCTCTTCTTCCCGTAAAAAACTTCATTCTCAAATGATTCATGATCCAACGTATCATAAATATACATCAAAAATCCAACCGCAACTCCATCGGCATAAATGGCAATGGGAGTCGCTGGTATCCCGTCTGCGTTCAACATATGAGCGTCTGCAAAGCTTCTGAGGTTAGTAGTTTGTATAAAGTCTTTCTGGTTTTCTCCAACTTCAAGTGCTATTACTTCATCTATGTTATCCCCGGTTATTTTTCGTAATTCAATCATTTTTTTATCTCCTCTCCTAAGACAAGCCACTTTCACACATGGCCTAAAACATTCCAAATATCATTTCCATAATTCTCAAAATAGGGTACACAAAATATTCAACAATGCTAACTCTTTTTCCCCTGTGATTTCTAATCCTTGTTCCGCAAAATGGCCCGATTGTTGAACACACTCTTCAACTAAACTGCGTCGTTAGCCATCCATGAAGCGCAAAAATCAGCTCTTCACCACAGAAAATGAAAGATGATTAAGTTCTTTCATGGGAGTTGAAGAGCAACAATCTTTACGAAAACAGCCTTAACTTAAAATGCTATCCATAAAGAAATCATAACATAGTAGAGTTTGAGTTGGGAGGAAAATGGAAAATGTGTAACAAGATAAATTGACCGTACCTCGAAGCGATACGAGCGTGTCTAATAACCGTAACAGGCAGTCATTAATCATGAAACAATTAAAGACACAGTTATCAGGGAAGTAAAAGAGGAAACTGGAAGTGAAATCGAAAATCTAAAATTTTTACGGTGTTTCACAAGAAATAAAAAATAGTGTTTGTAATATGTGGTGGTTAGGAATTCCTATTGGCGGGGAATTACAAACGAGCTGTGAAAGTTTAGAGGTCGGCTTTTTTGATGTTAAAGAGGCATGGTTATTAATAGATAATGAAGATTTAAAACATGAATTATTACATTGCTTAAACTATGGAGCAGAACCTTTTTATATTTCTTTTTAATATGAGATAAGCCACGATTTCTTTAATCGTGACTTATTAATGTACAACCAATTCACAATTAGTGAAGTTGTGTTAATACATAATCATAAATTTCATCGGAAGATTTATTAAGAGCTATGGAAAACTCTGAAAAGATAGTATCTTGTAAAGATTGCAGTAATTTCTCTTCTTGGTTAGGGAATTTTTTTTCAATCGCACTATATTCGAGCTTTTTTCGTAACAATGTGTTTAAAAGATTTGCTTGTTTTTGGCGATTACCGGATTTAATTATTTCTAGATGAAATCTCAATCGATGAGTGCTTTGTTCAATCCATTCCACGCCAGGTGATGTGAATGAGTGTAAAATATTGAGTGCTTCTTCTTTTTTAATGATGTTTCTAAGCTGTTTTTTTGAATTGTCAATAGGGGTACGAATGACTAATTGTGGTTCATTTAGTGGTTGTAAAACGTAATATGTTTTTGTAATGTCGTTAAAGGTTTGTTCACAAATATCTTCAATAGAACAAAGTCCATGTGATGAATAAATGACTACATCGCCAACATTGTACATGTATATTCCCTCCAACAAACTATATTGTCAACTTAGTTGACTAAATTAATTGTAAGCAATTAAAAGGTTTTTGTCAACTTAGTTGACGATTGCTGCTGTTTTTTGTATATTAATAACGAAAAATAGGAAATGAAGGTGAACTAGTTGAAGGACGAATTGCAGAATCGAGATGTCATTGATTTGTTGAGCGAGCGTCACGAACTACTTCGAAGACTTGCTGAAGAGAAGTGGAATAAGCATAACGATATTTATATATCAAATTCGGAATGGTATATTTTGGGTATAATTTATAAAAAACAACTTACGATTTCAGATGTAGCTAAAAATGTTAAATTTTCAAGACAAGCAACCCATAAAATAATAAAGAGTTTGGAAGTTAAAGGGTTGGTGACAGTTACGAGTGTCGAACATAGTAAAAAACATAAAGCTATTCGTATGACTGAATTTGGTGAAGATTGCTTTGAAAAAAATCAATATTGTAAAGCAGAAATAGAAAAACAACTGGTCAATACAATTGGAGAAGATCAGGTCAACCGATTAAAAAATATATTAAAGCTTAATTGGGATATGGAGCAGCTGGAAGCGTAAGTAGTCGTTGTTTAGGTAAGGAAAATGTTTGGAACACAGCTTATAACATGAAAAGGTAGGGTACTGTCTTAAGCCACTTTCGTTCTACTCGAAAGTGGCTTTTTTTTTTAACTTCTTTCAGCAAAAGACACCTGCTGAAAGAAGTTAAAGCCTCCGGCGGATGTCACGGAATCGGAAGGGAGTTCTTTGTGCTAGCACAAAGCCGATTCCGGACGCAATTATGCCGGGGCATAATTGATAATCGTTACTTTACCTTCTCACGTTCTATAAATATAGCGCTATTTTCATTAAATAGCACTTTTCTCCTCTGGACCAAAACCAAATTGTCCGTTTTCTTCAATGACAAACTTTTCGTTATTTTTCGTTTGGAAATAATAAGTGCCTACTGTACCTGTTTCATACTCATAAATGGCTTCCTTAATATCCTGCCATTCATATGTAGTTTTATGGAGATATTCTTTGAAAACAATTTGTGTATTCTGTATAGCGATATAACTTAAAAGAGAAAAATAGCCTAAAACCAGACCGCTCACGATTGTTATAATCGTAATCAAATAGGTGTATTTATTTCTTTTGAAACCAAGTATGATCAACGTTAAAATAATTAGTGTAATTGCTAGGAAAAGCATAGTGAAGTTGCTTATTGGAGTGATCAGCACGATATTATCTCTACTAAAATAAAATGTTTGGGAAATCGTAAATGGCAACATGAAAACAATGATGGGTGATAGTAAAAGCAAAGCTATCGCAAAAATAAAAAGCTTCCCATTAGGTGATAATTCGTTTAACATAAAACTTCCATCCTTTAAATAGAGTGAATATTATGTATTTTAACCGGTATAACATATTTACAAAATTGGAGTACATGCATATTTTATGTTTGAGAGTGAGAAGTAACCATAAAATTCTGAATTAATACTTCTGTATACGGAAAAGCCGTTATAATAGTGATATAGAGGTGAAGATGATGAAAAAAGATAGAGGAAAAGTTTGGTTAGGTGTTGCAGGGGTAACTGTAAATGAGTTAGGACAATGGCTAGTTGTCAAAAAGGCATATAGCGGATTAAAGGGAAGATGGTCATTGCCAGCTGGTTTTGTCAATGCTGGTGAAACAGTAGATGAAGCTGTTGTTCGCGAATTAAAGGAAGAAACGGGTATTGATTGCTACGTATCAGGCTTAATTGGTTTTCGAACGGGTGTGATTCGTGGTGATATTAGTGATAATATGGCGATATTTTATTGTCGGATGAAAGATGAGCAGCAGAAGATTTGCATTCAGGAGAATGAATTATTAGAAGCGCAGTGGATGTATCCTAAAGAGCTCGCACAGGATGAAATGACATCAGTGATGTTAAAGGAAATGGCATCTAACCAATTTGAAAAGCACCAATTAGAGGGGATTGAAGGGATTAATCCAGGAGATGTCTTTGGTTATTCCTCTTATAAATTGTTCTTTAAAAAATAAAATGACAGAGGAGGGGACCGATGATGGAGCTATTTTTGTTTATGTTAGAGCGAGTAGGGCTAATCATTGTGTTTGCCTTTTTAATGTCAAGATGGCGCCTCTTTCGGGGAGTGCTCTTTCAGGATCAAGGGGTTAAGGAAAAAGTTTGGCTTATTATTATTTTTAGTGCTTTAAGTATAGTTAGCAGCTATACAGGGATAAAAATTGAAAGTGGGTCCATTTATCCTTTAAATCAAATGATACAAAGCACTATAAATGCAGAGGAGGCCATTGCGAATACGAGGCTAATTGGCGTAGCAATTGCCGGAATTTTCGGTGGGCCACTTGTAGGTGTTTGCGTAGGGATTATTGCAGGGATTCATCGTATTACCCTTGGCGGTTTTACAGCGGTTGCCTGTGGTGTTTCAACAATACTAGCAGGATTCATTACAGGTGGTTTAAGTAAGCAATTAAAAATACGTCAAACCTTCTCCTATAAAAAGGCTGTTATCATCGGAATTTGTGCAGAGACTTTACAAATGATTGTTATTTTACTAGTGGCAAAACCATTTGAACAAGCTTTGCAATTAGTTTCATTAATTGCGCTACCGATGATTTTTATGAATGCCTTTGGGATTTTAATATTTTTCATTATTATTAAAACTTTTATTGATGAGGAAGAGCGCACAAAAGCATTACAAACACACCAAGCCTTTTCTATTGCTCAACAAACAATAGACCATTTTCGTAAAGGGTTAAGTGAAGAATCCTGCCGAACGGTTGCGGAGATTATTAAAAGAGAGATTAAGGTTGATGCAGTCGCGATTACTGATACAAATGGAATCTTAGCACATGTAGGAGTAGGCGAGGATCATCATGTCATCCATCAAGAAATAATGACGGCTTTAACGAAGCGAGTATTAGTAGAAGGGCGCATTATTACAGCGACGTCCGCAAAAGAAATCAATTGTCCACATGAAGATTGTCCGTTAAGTGCTGCGATTGTCTTACCATTAAAAGTACAGCATAAAACGGTTGGTACCTTAAAGCTATATTTTATCAATGTTTCTTCGTTAACAGGGGCTAAAAAGGAACTTGCTGAGGGCCTCAGTCGACTATTTTCTTCGCAGCTTGAATATGCTGAAATTGAGCAGCAAAGAAAGCTATTAAAGGATGCCGAAATTAAAGCGCTACAAGCACAGGTACATCCTCATTTCTTTTTTAATAGTCTCAATACTATTTCAAGTTTGATCCGAACGGATGCTGATGGGGCTAGAGCATTATTGATAAAGCTTAGTACATTTTTCAGGAGTAATTTGCAGGGCGCTCGTCAAATGCTGATTCCGTTAAAAAATGAAATTGACCATGTGGAGGCTTATTTGTCGATTGAACAAACAAGGTTTCCGAATCGCTATGATGTGCAATTTCACTTGGATGAATCACTTTTTGACGTACAAATTCCCCCATTTACCTTACAGCCACTTGTTGAAAATGCCATTTATCATGCCTTTAAAAATCGTAAGGAAGGCAAAATTGACGTTAAGGTACAGCGAATTAATAATAAGCTATTGCTGTCAACAGAGGATAATGGCTGTGGGATGAGAAAAGAGCAGGTTAAGCAGCTTGGCAAAACGATCATGCAATCCGAGCAAGGAACGGGGACAGCTTTATGGAATATTTATCAGCGTATTCATGAAATTTATGGAACTGAGGCAGATTTTCACATTTCAAGTACGTTGGATGTTGGCACGAAAATTATGATCCAGCTGCCGTTAAAAGCCACAAGATGGGAGTAGAGAAATGTTAAATGTCTATATTGTAGATGATGAACCGTTAGCAAGGGCTGAATTGCGATATTTATTGGAGCAAACAAAGCTAGTTCAGATCATTGGTGAATCGGAGGATCTGGAGGAAATACTGTTGGATCCACAGTTTGAGCAGATCGATTGTGTGTTTTTAGATATTCAGCTAGGCGTAAATAATGGCCTTGAATTGGCAAAACAGCTACAACAAAGCATACTTAAATCTGAAATTATTTTTGCTACTGCTTATGATGAGTATGCACTACAGGCATTCGAAGTGAACGCTTTTGATTATATTTTGAAACCGTTTGAGCAAGAGCGTGTGCAACGTGCAGTTGAAAAACTAGTGGCCAAAAGAAGAGCAACACAGACTAAAACGATAGAAAAATTAAAGCATTTACAGTTGGACAAGCTTGATAAATTGACAGTTTATGTGAATGATCGAATTTTACTTATTAAAATTCAGGAAATTTTATATTGTACATCTGAAGATAGTAAGACGATTGTTGTCACTGAGAAAGGGAGATATTTTGCTTCAGAGTCGTTAGCTACTTTGGAGAAAAAACTCACTTTAAAAGGTTTTGTGCGTGTCCATCGGGCATTTATCGTCAATTTAGAACATATCGAAGAGCTGGAGCCTTGGAGCAGCGCTAAATACAATTTGATTTTGCATAACAGACATTCGATACCTGTCAGCAGGCTTTATATGAAGGATGTGCGCAAGATCTTTCAGCTATCAAAATAACTGCATTTCAACAGTAGAAAACACCCTTTCAACTTAAAATTCTGACATTTCGGTGAATTTTATGAATAATTGTTTTATTCTTTTGCTATGATGTGGAAAAAGTAAAAGGAGTGATAACATGAATGCTATTACAATTGTAATAGGTTCCATTTGTGTACTGATGATTAGCTATCGTTTGTATGGCATATTTTTCACAAAGAAGGTACTTAAGATAAAAGATGATACGCCCACCCCAGCACACGCTATGGAGGATGGTAAAGACTATGTTCCGACGAATAAATGGGTAACATTTGGGCATCATTTTGCAGCGATTGCAGCAGCTGGACCGTTAGTCGGACCTATTTTAGCTGCACAATTTGGGTATTTGCCAGGGCTCCTTTGGCTGTTAATTGGTGCAGTAATCGGTGGTGCTGTACATGATGCAGTTGTGTTATTCGCTTCTATGCGTCATGGTGGGAAGTCGTTATCAGAGGTAATGAAAAAGGAATTAGGTCCTGTTGCAGGATTCTGTACAGGCCTTGCAATGCTTTTCATTATTACAATTACAATGGCCGGGCTATCGATGGTTGTCCTTGGTGCGTTGGAACGAAATCCATGGGGAACTTTTGCGGTAGGGATCACTGTTCCGATAGCGATGCTTGTTGGTATTGCCTATCGTAAAACTGGGAATTTACTTGTTACATCGACAGTTGGCTTTATTTTGTTAATGGTTGGTGTGTTTATTGGACCGATGATTCAAGGGACAGCATTTGGTGATTTTTTAACGTTTGACCGTAACACTTTAGCTATTATTCTACCTATCTATGCATTCTTTGCGGCGGCTTTACCTGTTTGGCTCTTATTAGCGCCGCGTGATTATTTAAGTAGTTTCATGAAAATTGGCGTATTTATTGCGTTAATCATCGGGGTCTTTTTCGTTAACCCAATCATTCAATTCCCACCAATTACAGAATTTATTCATGGTGGTGGCCCAGTGATTGCTGGTCCAGTATGGCCATTCGTGTCCATCACGATTGCCTGTGGGGCTATATCTGGCTTCCATGCTTTTGTAGGATCTGGGACAACTCCGAAAATGATTGATCGTTGGGAAGATATTCGCGTAGTTGGTTTTGGTGCTATGCTCGTAGAATCTTTAGTAGGGGTAATGGCTTTAATTGCAGCAACGGCCCTTCATCCTGCAGATTATTTTGCGATTAATTCAGCCCCAGCAGTCTTTGCTACATTAGGAATGGAGCCGGTTCATTTACATGCATTAGCCGAAAGTATTGGGATGGATTTAGAAGGGCGTACAGGTGGAGCTGTAACGCTAGCAGTTGGAATGACTGATATTTTCACGGGGATTCCTTGGTTTGCTGAACTGTCTTCTTATTTCTATCAATTCGTTATCATGTTTGAAGCGGTCTTTATTTTAACGGCTATTGATGCTGGGACACGTGTAGCGCGCTATTTAATTCAAGATTTTGGTGGCAATGTATACAAGCCGTTGAAGCGTACAAATTGGCTTCCAGGTACAATCTTTGCAAGTGCACTTGCATGCTTTATGTGGGGCTATTTATTGTATTCAGGCGATATCAGTTCGATTTGGGTATTATTTGGCGTTTCGAATCAGTTAATGGCGACAATCGGTTTAGTGTGTGGTGTAACAATAGTATTAAGAGTTGCAGATAAGCGAATCTACGCCTTAACATGCTTTATCCCATTAGCATATTTATATGTCACAGTAAATGCAGCAGGCTATTGGATGATTAAAAATGTTTATTGGAATACAGCGGCTGCTGGTTACAATGTGTTAAATGGTGTATTGTCAGTCATTATGTTAGTTTTAGGCTTAATAATCGTCATAACGGCCTTTAAAAAATGGGCAGAGCTTTGGAAGTCACCAAAGTTTTTATTATCACAAACAGCTTCATAATGAAAAGCGAGAAACTATTGAAAATTAGTCGTATACTAGTTTTCAATAGTTTTTTAACTTATTTCAGTGGGTGTCCAAACATCCGCTGCTGACGCTACTCTTTCGCACAAAAAACATCTGCCGCTGACGCTACGCTTTCGCGCAAAAAACATCTGCAGGCCTAGGTACAAAGCTGATCCCGGACGCAATTATGCCGAGGCATAATTGATTTTACTTGAGTTTCCTAAATATGACGAACAAGCGAAATCAAGGATATGTTCATTGAAAGCGTTGTAGTAATCATGTAAACTAATGAGAGGAAAACGGAGGTTATACATACATGGATGGTCCAGTTTCATTAGTACAGTTAATCATTTCAATTTTGTTATTTTTCATCATGTTCTTTGGTATTGGATTTTTATTGAATATGCTTCTGCGAATGACATGGTTAATGGCGATAGTGTATCCAATTGTTGTTATCTTTATTGTCGATGATGTAAGCTTTTTTGATTATATTTTCAAGCCAGGTTACGCATTCCCAGCACTTTTAGATAAGTTGCAAGCACTGCATTTAGTAGATATCTCAATCTTATCTGGTGGCTTTGCCGGTTCAATTGTTGCGGGAATTGTCATGATTTATTTGCGTAAAAGTGGTTATCGAATGTTTTAACTTCTTTCAGCAGGTGTCTTTTGTACCGAAAGCGTAGCGACAGGTACAGATGTCCAAACATCAGCTGAAATAAGTTAAAGCCTCCGGCGGATGTCAGGGAATCGTAAAGGAGTTCTTTGTGCAAGCACAAAGCCGATTCCGGACGCAATTATGCCGAGGCATAATTGATCTTCTTTCAGTATTCTTCTTTCGATGAAGAGAGGAATACTGATTTTTTTATGCATGTTTCCGATAAATCTAGAAAAGCTTCCGATAAAATCACAAAAGTTTCCGATAAACCGTGAAATCTTTCCGATAAATCACAAAAGTTTTCCGATAAATAAAAAAACACAGCCTCAACATGAGGATGTGTCTATATTTCACAAAATAAATTGGTATGTGATGATGGCGATAAAAATGCCAGTTAATGCCCCAAAAAATACCTCGCTCCGTTTATGGCCTAGCAACGTTTTTAGCTCTTCCATTTTTTCTTGCCCATCCAATTGTGGCCATTTTTTCAAATCATGAAGCAATGTTTGAAAGTCCTTACGCAGTTGATTTAATACGGCTGCATGTTGACCTGCCTGAAAGCGTACTCCACTCGCATCATACATAACGATAAATGAAAACATAGCGGCTACGGCAAAAATTGGGGAATCTAATCCTGTTTCATAGGCAATAGAGGTTGTTAGTCCTGTTACGGAAGCGGAGTGTGAACTCGGCATACCCCCGGTGGAAGTAAATAATCCCCAGTTAATCTTTTTTGTCATTAAAAAATGAATAGGGATTTTTACAAATTGTGCAAAGAGAACTGCAAAAAGGGCAACGAGTAAAGGGGTATTTTGAAGTAAACTCATAATCATCACAACCTTCACTTATAATTGCTTTTATTATAACATTCATTATTTTCTAAAAGCCAAATATTACGCGTTTTCTGAAACTTAGGTATAATAGAATATTGAATGGAGGAATTTAACATGCATATTGTAAAAGAAGCAAAAACATATGAAACGATTTCTACTGAAGTGTTAGTAGTAGGAGTCTCTAAACATCGTGAGCAAGTGCAGGATTGGGCAAGCTTTTCATCATTTTATGGAGAATCCCTTGATGCGTGGATTGGTACAGGGGATGTATCAACTGAGCTAAAAAATATGACGAAATTGCCATTCTTGAAGGACCACGCAAGTCTTAAACGCATTTTATTTATTGGTTTAGATGAGCGTAAAAACTTAACAGAAGGCGATGTTCGTGCAGCATTTGGATTGGTTGGCAAGGAACTAAGAGCGTTAAAGGTTAAAGAATATTCAATTTGGCTTGAATCGTTTACGACAGAGTCGATTACAGTAACAGATGTTGCATTTTTAGCTGGTGAAGGAACAAGTCTTGGTTATTATTCAATTCCTCATTACAAAACAACATCAAATGAAATAGATAAACGTATTGACGCTGTTCATCTTGTGACGACTGCTGATGATTTAGATGAAGTGGTAGCAAGCTTTGAAGTTGGCGCTATTTATGCAAATGCAGTAAATGAAGCACGTAGCTTAATTAATTTACCACCAAACTTACTGACAGCGACAGACTTAGCTAATTACGCAGAGTCCCTAGCAGTCGAGTACGATTTTGAAGTGGAAATTTTAGATAAAGCACAAATAGAGGAACTTGGTATGGGTGGTATTTTATGTGTCAATCAAGGCTCCCATGAAGAACCTCGTTTAATAACATTAAAATATAAAGCGACTGAAGACTTTGAAGATCCAATTGGCCTTGTCGGCAAAGGGGTTACGTATGATACAGGTGGCTACTCCTTAAAGCCAAAAGATGCAATGGTAGGCATGAAGGGTGATATGGGCGGTGCGGCAGCAGTGCTAGGTGCCATGAAAATCATCGGTGAATTACGCCCTAATAAAAATGTCGTTGCAGTTATTGGTTCTACCGATAATATGGTATCTGGCACAGCATTTAAGCCAGATGATGTCATTACGACATATAGTGGTAAGACAGTAGAAGTTTTAAATACCGATGCGGAAGGACGTTTAGTATTAGCAGACGCTACTACATATGCTAAACAACAAGGAGCTACTTCCCTGATCGATGTTGCAACGTTAACGGGTGGAGTAATTACAGCACTTGGTATGGATAAAACAGGTGCCCTTTCAAATGATGATGAATTCTTTGCTGCTTTCATGGAAGCTGCACAGGAGACTGATGAATTTGTGTGGCGCATGCCTTTAACAGAAAATGATAAAAAACGAATTCGTAAATCAGATGTCGCTGATTTAAATAACTCTCCTGGTCGTGATGGACATATGATCTTTGGTGGAGGCTTCGTTGGGGAGTTCGTTGGTGACACACCATGGATTCACCTAGATATAGCAGGAACATCAGATGCGATTGCTGCACATGACCTAGGTCCAAAAGGTGGTACAGGAGTAATGGTAAGTACACTAGCAAATTTTGTGCAACGTTTGGGAGAAGAAAAATAGAATAGGCAATAGACATGTGATAAATGCATCCTCCTACATAAGATAGAATAAAAAAAGGGAGGAAGCTTATGACATTCTTCGGAGGTTTTCCAGGAGGCTTTATGCCAGTAGGTGGGCCGTTTTTCCGACCGCCATTTTTCGGGCCGCCATTTTTTGGACCACCATTTTTCGGACCACCATTTTTCAGACCACCGTTTTTCGGACCGCCGTTTTTCAGACCACCGTTTTTCGGACCGGGTTTCAGACCAGGTTTCAGACCAGGTCCACCATTTAGAGGTCCTCGTAGATTTTAACTTAATTCAGCAGAAGTCTCCCACCTCTATAGGTAATGAGATGAATGCGGGAGTTTAAGTTACTTTTTCAGTGGGTGTCCAAACACCTGCTGAAATAGAGGAACTCAGTCTAAGAACGCCACGTCCTGTGGCAACGACTGAGTGACCAACATCGTGTTGGCCTAAAGCCTCCGGCGGATGTCACGGAATCGTAAAGGAGTTCTTAGGGGATGTTAGCCTAAAACCATCGCATCCATGCGATAACGGCTAACTGACCTGCATCGTGCAGGCCTAAGCACAAAGCCGATTCCGGACGCAATTATGCCGAGGCATAATTGATTTCAAACAAGATAGATCTCAAAAAAACCAGATGTCAGCAAGTGACACCTGGTTTTTTCTTTAGTAGGTTAAAGTAAATAAAAATCATTTTCTAGGCACTAAATAAACTGTTGACAGAATATACTATATTATATATTATTCTTATTATATTACTAAGAATTAAATACGTAGCTGACTAGCAAACTAGAGGCTCAAATTATTCACAGACATTGCTCTGCCTATGAATGATTTGAGTCTTTTTTATCTCTAGGGAAAGACGAGAGGGAGTGAAATCAAATGGGAAAAGTTTTTATAGTGGGTGCTGGGCCTGGCGATGTTGATCTTATCACGGTAAAAGGATTACGGTGTATCGAATGTGCTGATGTCATCCTGTATGACAGACTCATTAATAAGAATCTACTATCCTATGCTAAGAGGGAGGCAAAGCTTATCTTTTGCGGTAAGCTACCTCAGCAGCACGCCATGATTCAAGAGCAAATTAATCAATCACTTGTCAGCTATGCACAGCAAGGATTGATCGTGACGAGATTAAAGGGAGGCGACCCCTTCGTGTTTGGAAGGGGGGCTGAGGAAGCAGAGGTGCTAGCTCAGCATAATATTCCATTTGAAATTGTGCCTGGCATTACTTCAGGGATAGCAGCTCCTGCCTATGCAGGGATTCCTGTTACACATCGTGACTTAAGCTCAAGTTTTGCAGTGGTTACTGGACATATGAGAGAGGGCAAGGATGATGCCATCCAATGGGAAAGTCTAGCAAAAGGAATTGATACGATTGCTATTTATATGGGGGTTGGTAACCTTCCCTATATCCGTCAGCAACTGCTTAAGTATGGGCGTGATAAAGAAACACCAATAGCACTCATTCATTGGGGTACATTTTCTCAACAAAAAACAATCACAGGTACTTTAGCTAATATTGAAGAACTAATGCAGCGAGAAAATATTCAAAATCCAAGCATAATTGTAGTAGGAAAAGTTGTGACTTTGAGGGAAACAATTCAATGGTTCGAGCAAAACATTCCACAGCCACAGTTAGCAGAAATTTCTGTGTAAGGATGTGGATTCATGCAAGCCATTTTATATATCGCTCATGGAAGTAGAGTAAAGGCAGGAGTAGAGCAAGCCGTAACCTTTCTAAAGAGCGTACAACAGGAGATTGAAATACCGATTCAAGAAATTAGTTTTTTAGAACTCGCGACGCCAACAATTGCTGAAGGTATAGCAAGCTGTATTAACCGAGGGGCTACAGCTATAGCCATCGTGCCTATTTTATTGCTAGCTGCTCAGCATGCAAAGCACGATATTCCAAGAGAGATTGATCAAGCAAAAAAACAGCATCCACAAGTGCGATTTACATACGGTGAACCACTTGGTGTCCATGAACTATTAATTGATACACTACAGACTAGAATTTTAGAGGCAAGGATAACTTTTAGCAATGCAAGTGTTTTACTTATAGGTCGTGGGAGTAGTGATCCTGAAGTAAAGAGTGATTTAGCCAAAATTGCGGCCAGATTACGTGATAAATATGCTTATGAAGCAGTAGATATATGTTTTTTATATGGAATGGGTCCTACGTTTGAAGAGTGGCTACAGCAAGAGAAGAATAGGACCAATCAAGTATTTATAGTGCCGTATTTGTTGTTTACTGGGATTTTGCGCCAAAGCATAACAAGGCGATTACAAGATTATGAGAATAAGAACGTTATGTTATGTGAAAGTTTAGGCTATGACGACAATGTAAGGAAAGTTTTAGTGGAACGTATTTATCAATTATTAAGATTTACTAAGGAAGGTGTTTTGTAATGATAGATAAAAGGACTGAAAATGTAAATCTAGCATTAGATAATGTTCGCCAAATTTTAAATACTGTGAACCACGGATCGATTACATTGATTGTGCAAAATTCCTATGTGGTCCAAATTGAAAAGAAGGAAAAAATACGACTTCGATAACGTTTTTCAGCAATTGTTTTTGTCAGACAAATTAGCAAGAGTAGAAAATGATACGAATACGTGAGGTGGCAAGATTGAAACTGCAAGTAGTAAATAGTCCATTTAATGAGGAGCAGGTAAAGCTGTTAAATGAGCTGCTTCCTAAACTAACAGGAGAACAGAGGGTGTGGTTAAACGGCTATTTAAGTGCACCACTAGCAACTATTGATTCTGTTGTCGAAGAAGTAACGCCAATAACAATCACCAAGACAGTGACGATTTTATATGGTTCACAAACAGGCAATAGCCAGGGATTAGCTGAAAAATATGCCTCAGCCTTGAAAGATAACGATGTGGACGTAACCATTTCATCGTTAGCCACGTTTAAACCAAATAATTTAAAAAAGGTAACGAATCTTTTGCTCATTGTTAGCACGCATGGGGAAGGGGATCCGCCTGATCAAGCGATACAGTTCTACGAATTTTTGCATAGCAAGCGTGCTCCTAAGTTAGAGCATCTTCATTATTCGGTTCTAGCCTTAGGAGATAGTTCTTATGAATTTTTCTGTAAAACAGGAAAGGATTTTGATGAGCAGTTTGCAAAATTAGGGGCAACTCTAATCGTCCCTCGCACAGATTGTGATGTAGATTATGATGATACGGCAGCACAATGGTTCTCTGCTGTTCAGCAGGAGTTGTTGCAACAGACCGATATTGCTGCTACATCGACTACACAAAATCAGTTAGCACAAGGAGGCACTACATATTCTCGTAAAAATCCTTTTTATGCAGAAATACTTGAAAACATTAATTTAAACGGCTGCGGATCAAACAAAGAAACACGCCATATTGAATTATCCATCGAAGGTGCAGGTTTCCATTTCGAACCAGGAGATAGTATCGGTATTCAACCAGATAATGATGAGAAGCTAGTAGATGCTTTAATCACAGCGTTACAGTTTGATCCACAAACTGATGTAAACGTCTTCGAAGAAACGCTACCATTAAAGGATGCATTACAAAAAAAGCTAGAAATTACAGTACTGTCAAAGCCGTTGTTACAAAAAATTGGTGCCTATACGGTCCATCAGGGATTTACAAAGCTACTTGAAGACTCTAATTCCTGGAAGGACTATGCAAAAGGAAGAGATTTACTTGACGTTGTGCATGACTTTGCACCATTTATATGGGATGCGCAGCAATTTGTAGGTTTACTACGTAAAATTCCAGCACGTCTATATTCCATTGCTAGTAGTCAAAAGGCAAATAGTGAAGAAGTACATTTAACAATTGGGAAAGTAAGCTATGAGACGAATGGACGACAACGTCTTGGTGTTTGCTCCGGAAGTGTAGCAGAACGTATTCAAATTGGAGATACATTACCGATATATGTTCATAAAAATCCGAACTTTAGATTGCCAGAGCATGAGGATATACCAATTATTATGATTGGTGCTGGTACAGGTGTCGCACCATATCGTGCATTTTTGGAGGAGCGTGAGGAATTAGGCGTTGTAGGAAAAGCGTGGCTAATTTTTGGTGATCAACATTTTGTCACAGACTTTCTTTATCAAACGGATTGGCAGCGTTGGCTTGCCTCAGGCACACTCAGTCAAATGTATGTCGCCTTCTCGCGTGATACAGATAGAAAAATATATGTTCAACATAAAATTGAGGAAAATGCTGTCGCCTTTTATGAATGGCTAGAGCAAGGAGCTGTCATTTACGTCTGTGGCGATGAAAAATCGATGGCTGCTGATGTTGATGCAACAATACTTCGCGTTATTGAACAACAGGGACAAAAAACGCCAGAGGAAGCTAAAGCCTTTGTCAATGAGTTAAAACAGCAGAAACGCTATCAACGTGACGTTTATTAACTTCTTTCAGGAATGTCTTATGTTGCGAAAGCGAAGCGATGAATGCAGTTTCAAGTCACTTTTCAGCGGGTGTCCAAACATCGGCTGAAATAGAGGAACTCAGTCGTTGCCACGTCCTGTGGCAACGACTGAGTGACCAACATCGTGTTGCCCTAAAGCCTCCGGCGGATGTCACGGAATCGGAAAGGAATTCACATAGGATGTTAGCCTAAAATCATCGCATCCATGCGATAACGGCTAACTGACCTGCATCGGTAAAAACGCCATGTCCTGTGGCATTACCGAAATGACCGACATCGTGTCGGCCCTCGTGCAGGCCTAAGCACAAAGCCGATTCCGGGCGCAATTATGCCGAGGCATAATTGATTAAAGGAGCGATAAACAAATGACAGGGAAAATTATTCTACCTCCACAACCAGGGAAGCCTAGTGATGTAGAGCGTATTAAAACCGACAGTAATTATCTGCGAGGAACATTAGAGCGTACGATGAATAATCCATTAAGCTCAGGTATTCCAGAGGATGATAACCGTCTAATGAAGTTTCATGGTAGTTACTTACAAGACGACCGTGATCTTCGTAATGAACGTCAGCGTCAAAAGCTTGAGCCTGCCTATCAATTTATGGTGCGTGTACGTACACCGGGCGGAGCAGCTACTCCAGCACAATGGCTAGTAATGGATGAAATGGCGAGAAAGTATGGTAACGGCTCCTTAAAATTAACGACACGTCAGGCATTCCAAGTACACGGTATTTTAAAATGGAACGTCAAAAAATATATGCAGGAAATTAATGAGGTGTTATTAGATTCTCTTGCTGCCTGCGGAGATGTGAATCGTAATGTCATGTGTAATGTGAATCCCAACCAATCCGCATTACATGAGGAAATCTATAATTGGTCAGCAAAATTAAGTGAGCATTTACTACCTAGAACCCGAGCTTACCATGAACTATGGCTAGATGGTGAAAAGGTAGTTGACACTCAGGATGAAGAAATTGAACCTATATATGGTGCGCAATATTTGCCGCGTAAATTTAAAATTGGTATTGCTGTTCCGCCAAGTAATGATGTGGACGTATTCTCACAAGATATAGGACTTATTGCAATTGTTGAGGAGGATAAGCTAGTAGGCTTTAACGTAGCAGTTGGCGGAGGAATGGGCATGACACATGGCGATCATGAAACATACCCACAGCTTGCTCGTATAATTGGCTTTATCACACCTGATAAACTACTGGAAACAGCGGAGAAAATTATTACGATTCAGCGCGATTATGGAAATCGTTCAGTTCGTAAAAATGCACGTTTTAAATATACAATTGATGCAAGAGGACTTGAATGGTTTAACGAAGAACTAGCGCGTCGTCTAGGCTGGGATATTCAAGAGGCTCGTCCATTTACCTTTAATCGAACAGGTGATGAGTTTGGTTGGATTAAAGGTGCAGAAGGCCAATGGCATTATACATTATTTATTCAAAATGGTCGTATTAAGGACTTTGAAAATTATGAGCTTCTAACGGGATTACGTGAAATTGCGAAGGTGCATACGGGTGATTTCCGCTTAACGCCAAACCAAAATTTAATGATTAGTAATGTAACGCCGCAAAAGAAGAAAAAAATCGCTGCTATTATTGAGCAATATGAGCTGACAGATGGTGCACGCTATTCTGCATTGCGTCGTAATTCAATTGCTTGCGTATCGTTACCAACGTGTGGTTTAGCTATGGCAGAAGCGGAGCGTTACCTGCCTTCTCTTATTACAAAAATTGAAACAATCATTGATGAAGCAGGCTTAAACGATACAGAAATTGTTATTCGCATGTCAGGCTGTCCAAATGGTTGTTCCCGTGCAGCAATGGCTGAGATTGGCTTTATCGGTAAAGGTCCAGGGAAATATAATATGTATTTAGGAGCGAGCTTTACTGGTGATCGCCTTAATAAAATATATCGTGAGAATATAGGTGAAGAGGAGATTTTAGCGGAGCTTCGTCCAATCCTTCTACACTATGCGAAGGAACGTTTAGAGGGAGAGCATTTCGGTGATTTTGTTATTCGTGCTGGTTATGTAACAGCTGTTCACGACGGACGAGATTTTCATCATAAATAAAATAGTAGCCCTGTAGCAAATTTCTTTGCTACAGGGCTTATGTTGTTGTGTCCTATTAAATAAAGTCTGGGTCTTCGGCAAAATGAGGGGTTGATTTCCGTTCCGACTGGGCGCTTTCCTGGGGGCGTCCGATGAGCCGCTTCGCTTCGCTGCAGGGTCTCATCTGTGACGCTGATCCCCAAGGAGTCGCCCAGTCTCCACTCCAATCAACCACTTAACATAGTGTGTATCTTCTGGCGTGTCACTCTAATTTATAATGATAAAACGGAACTTCAGTAAGGTGTTTTTTGTGCAAAAGCGAAGCGTCAGCAACAAGATGTTAGTTGTGTGACTAGTAGCCTAGAACGGAAATCATCATCATTTAAAGCGGCAGAACATTTCACAATATTTCCTTGATCATTTTGTTTTTCAATACTAAGAGCCGTGTAGCAGAAATTTGCTACACGGCTTTTTTAAATGGAAAAATCCTCGGGGATAAAGACTTTTAATTGCTTTGGTTTGACAAACACATGGTCACCAAACTTAAGTTGAAGATTAGTAAATTGTTCTTTAGTCAGTTCGGCCTCTAAAAATTCATCTATATCTTCACGACGTAGCTCAATCTGCACGATAGGTCCGAGCAAGTGAATATGGCTTACTTTGACGGGGACGGTGCCAGGTACGTTAGTTTTCTCAATATGAATATCATGGGGACGTACATAGCCTACTGCATGATCCTCTGTATGTTCCTGTACGTCAGGTACATCAATCGCTAATTCACCATGCATAAGCTTACCATTATGTAACCGTCCTTTAAAGAGATTCACATTACCTAAAAAATCATAAACAAAAGGACTCTTTGGGTTTGTGTATACGTCATCTGGGCTACCAATTTGCTCTATCTTGCCGTTATTCATCACGACAATTCGGTCTGCAACATCAAGTGCCTCTTCCTGATCGTGTGTGACAAAAATGCTTGTAATATGAAAATCATTGTGAAGCTTTCGTAGCCAACGACGCAATTCCTTGCGCACTTTAGCATCCAGTGCTCCAAAAGGTTCATCTAATAAAAGCACTTTAGGTTCTACAGCGAGTGCTCTAGCAAGGGCCACACGCTGACGTTGCCCACCGGAAAGTTGTGTTGGGTAACGGTCGGAAAAATTTTCTAGTTTGACGAGTCGTAGAAGCTCCATCACTTTGTCCTTTATTTCTAATTTAGATGGTCTTGTTTTACGAGGACGTACTTTAAGGCCATATGCGACATTATCAAAAACTGTCATATGGCGAAAAAGTGCATAATGTTGGAACACAAAGCCTACATTTCGTTCCTTTGGATGGCGCTCTGTAATTGATTGGTTGTCAAATAAAATCTCGCCAACATCAGAGGTTTCGAGCCCCGCAATAACGCGTAATAATGAGGTTTTGCCAGAACCAGATGGACCGAGAAGGGCAACCAGTTCCCCTGATTGAATATGAAGAGAAACATCTTCTAAAGCTTGAAAGGAACCGAATTTTTTCGATACATTTTTAATTTGAATGCTCATATGGGCAATGTCTCCTTTAAACAGATTTTGATTTCCAAGCAACAATATCTTTAACGATAAGTGTAATAATGGCAATCACGCTCATCAGTGAAGCAACTGCGAAGGCTGCTGCAAATTGGTACTCATTGTATAAAATTTCAATATGAAGGGGCATTGTATTTGTCATGCCACGAATATGCCCTGATACAACAGAAACTGCACCAAATTCACCGATTGCCCGAGCATTACATAGAATAAGGCCGTATAATAAGCCCCACTTGATATTTGGCAATGTCACATGCCAAAATGTTTTAAAACCATTGGCACCAAGTGAAATGGACGCCTCCTCCTCAGAGGTTCCTTGTGTCTGCATAAGAGGAATGAGCTCCCGTGCAACAAAGGGCAACGTTACAAAAATGGTAGCGAGGACAATACCAGGTAGCGCAAAAACAATGTTAATGTCATGTTCAAATAGCCAATCTCCAAATAGTCCCTGTGAGCCAAATAATAAAATAAACACTAAACCTGCAATAACTGGAGATACTGCAAAAGGAAGGTCGACGATTGTAAGTAATAGATTTTTCCCTTTAAAGTTGAACTTTGTTAAAGCCCAAGCAGCCATAACGCCAAAGATTGCGTTTAATGGTACTGCAATTGCGACGACTGTTAAGGTTAACTTGATAGCAGCCAAGGCATCTGGATGTGTGATAGCTGCAACATATACATCTACTCCTTTTTGAAAGGCTGTGAAAAAAATGGATACTAGTGGGAGCACAATGAAAAATGCTAAAAAAGCTAGCGCTATAAATGTTAGCGTGTATCGGACAAAGCGTGGCTCTTGTAAGGCAGCAGACTTTGTCACGGCATTATTTTTTTCAAGAGCAACTTGCTGAATAAATGTAGACTGTTCCATAAATACCTCCTAATGTACAAAGCGACGATTTGCCAGCCATTGTATGAAATTAATGCTAAATAATAGGATGAAGGACGTGACAAGCATTACTACTGCAATAGCGGTTGCACCAGCGTAGTCATATTGCTCGAGCTTAGTCATAATAATTAATGGTGTAATTTCAGTCTTCATCGGCATATTCCCAGCAATAAAAACAACAGAACCATATTCTCCCAGTGCACGGGCAAAGGCTAATGAAAAACCTGTTAAAATGGCAGGAGCAAGCTCTGGTAAAATCACTTTACGAAAGGTTTGTAAACGAGTTGCACCAAGGCTAGCAGAGGCCTCCTCAACCTCAGCACTAATATTTTGTAAGACAGGCTGCACAGTACGAACGACAAAAGGTAGCCCGATAAATGTCAGTGCAATAATGATGCCAAGAGGCGTAAAGGCAATTTTAAAATTGAAAAATTGACCAATCCAACCATTTGGTGCATAGAGTGATGTTAAGGCAATGCCTGCTACAGCGGTTGGTAAAGCAAATGGTAAATCGACAAGCCCATCGATGATTCGTTTAAAGGGAAAGCTATAGCGCACAAGCACCCAAGCAATGATTGTGCCAAAAATAACATTTAATAAACCAGCAGCGAGCGCTGTACTGAAGCTTACCTTATAGGAAGCAACAGCACGAGGGTCGGTCACAATATCAATAAACTCTGCCCAGCTTAAGGACATTGTATGAATAATAATCATCGATAGTGGCAATAAGACTAGCAAGCTAACATATAACATGGTATAGCCAAGAGAAAGGTGGAAGCCAGGGATAATGCGGCGTGTTTTCTTATTAACAGTTAAACTACTCATGATAGGGCCTCCTTATTGAGGTACATAAATTTCGTCGAATGTACCACCATCTTTAAAATGTTTTGCTTGTGCTTCTGCCCAACCACCGAAATCATCGATTGAAACGAGTTCAAGTTTTGGGAATTGCTCTTGATATTTTGCTAGAATTTTTTCATTTCGTGGTCGATAGTAATTTTTTGCAGCAATTTCTTGACCACGCTCACTATATAAATGCTTTAAATAAGCCTCTGCTACTTCGCGTGTACCTTTTTTATCAACGATTTTGTCAACGATTGCCACAGGTGGCTCAGCTAAAATACTTAAAGAAGGTGTAATGATGTCAAACTCATCATCACCCAATTCATTAAGCGATAAATAGGCTTCATTTTCCCATGCAATTAAAACGTCACCAATTTTACGTTCAACAAAAGTTGTTGTAGCGCCGCGTGCACCAGAATCCAGCACCTCCACATTGCTATATAAAGCTTTCATAAAATCCTTTATTTTTGCCTCATCATTGTTATATAATTTCCCCGCATAGGCCCAAGCAGCTAAATAATTCCACCGTGCACCACCAGATGTTTTTGGATTTGGTGTGATGACAGATACATCATCTTTAATTAAATCATCCCAGTCTTTAATACCCTTTGGATTGCCCATGCGTACTAAAAAGACAATAGTTGATGTATAAGGCGTAGAGTTGTTTTCAAATTCTTTTTGCCAATCTTTATTTAATAGATTTCGAGCTTGTGCTATCTCATCAATATCGTAGGCTAGTGCTAGTGTCACAACATCAGCCTTCAGACCATCGATTACAGCTCGACCTTGTTTACCAGAGCCACCATGTGACTGTTTTATAGTTACATCCTGACCGGTTTCATCCTTCCATTTTTTTATGAAATCTTTGTTGAATTCATCGTAAAGCTCACGTGTTGGATCATAAGATACATTTAATAATTCCACAGATTTTTTGGTATCCTGAGCACCTGTATCTTTTTCAGAAGAACTGCTACCACAACCTGTTAATGTCAGTGTTAATGCAGATATAAGTACTAACGATTGGAAAAAATGTTTCCTTTTTTTCATAAAATATCGCTCCTTTTTTTTCTAGAGAATACAAAAGGCCACCTACCAGTACGATTTATAATCGTCATAAGTAGATGGCCTTCAGATCCTCTGATCAGCATTTTATATTGGTTAGTTCAAAGCTTAGTTATACATTAAACATATATTTCCTATTAGTCAACAAGGAAATCAATTATGCCTCGGCATAATTGCCGCTGACGCTTCGCTTTCGCGCAGATAAATTGCCACAGGACGTGGCGTTCTTAGACTGAGTTCCTCTATTTCAGCGGATGTTTGTACACCCGCTGAAAGAAGTTAAAAAATATTGTTTTTGGCCAGGATATTAATATCATCGAAGACAGTATAAAAAATTTGGACTCATTGAATTGAATTTTTTTGAAAACCTAGTTGACTACTAGGTGTACTTTAGTATATATTGGGTAATAAGAAAAATGATTGTAGAACGATGTAGGCAATACTGAACAATCATTAAATATAAGCTGGCTAGTCAAACTAGAGGCGTTTTAACAAAGACATGTCTATATATGTCTTTCGTTAGAACGCCTCTTTTTCGTTATGAGGAGGATTATATGCTAACATATGCAACTTGGCATGAGCCAACATTGAATTTTCAGGTAGACGAAACATATAAGGCTGCACTAGAGGTTTTACAGTGGAGTTATGCTGAATATGGTGAGGATATCGTCTATGCATGTAGCTTTGGGATTGAGGGAATTGTCTTGATTGACCTTATTTCAAAGGTGAAGCCTAATGCTACGATTATCTTTTTAGATACAGATGTTCATTTTAAGGAAACATATGAAACGATTGATAAAGTAAAAGAAAAATATCCGCAGCTTAACATTATTATGCAAAAACCAGCACTTACACTCGAACAACAAGCAACTGAATTTGGTGATGAATTATGGAAGTCTAATCCAAATAAATGCTGTGAAATTCGCAAGATTGTGCCGTTACATGAAGCGTTAGCGGGAGCAAAGGCTTGGATTTCAGGCTTGCGTCGTGAACAATCACCAACCCGACAAAATATGAACTTTATCAATCCTGACGATAAATTTAAATCTATTAAAATTTGTCCACTCATTCATTGGACATGGAAGGATGTCTGGCGGTATGTTTCAAAGCATAATTTGCCGTACAATCCATTGCATGATAAAGGCTATCCAAGCATTGGCTGCGAGCATTGTACAAAACCAGCATTTACAATGGATGATTTACGTTCAGGCAGATGGCAGGGGTCTGGTAAAACTGAGTGTGGATTACATGAGTAAAGGAGTTTTGCCATGCTTGAATATGTAGCAATAGCGATTAGTTTATTTTTTGCGATGAATATTGGTGCTAGTGGAGCGGCAGCCTCAATGGGTGTCGCTTACGGAGTAGGTGCCATCAAAAAAGCTTGGCAAGCACTGCTCATTTGCTCAGTGGGTGTTTTTACAGGGGCAGTTCTTGGGGGTGGGGAGGTAGTAAAAACAATTAGCTCCGGTATAATGCCAAAGGAGTACATAACAGTAAAGATTGTCATAATTATTTTAATTTCTGCGACCAGCTCACTATTTATCGCTAATCTTTTAGGTATTCCATTATCGACGAGTGAAGTGACAGTCGGAGCAGTTGTAGGTGTAGGGATTGCCTATAAAGCGCTATATATTAAATCATTGCTTGTCATCGCATCATTTTGGGTAATAGTGCCAATCATAGCGTTTGTCATTGCATTTGTCTTTGGGAAGTGGCTGTATAAATTACGAGTCAAGGGCTTGTTAAAAGATCATCCAATATTAACGATTCTCCTTGTGTTTGCTGGATTTTTCGAAGCCTTTTCAGCAGGGATGAATAACGTTGCAAATGCAGTTGGACCTCTTGTTGGTGCAGGAATGATGAGTGTAACAACTGGAATATTGCTTGGTGGGGCATTTGTGGCGCTTGGCGCGATGCTACTAGGAAAACGAGTGCTTGAAACAAACGGTAAAAAAATTATGCGCTTTGAGAAGGCAGAAGGGATACTAATATCGAGTACAGGTGCACTCCTAGTCAGTATAAGCTCTATCTTTGGGCTTCCTGTTCCTTTAACACAAGTAACATCCTCTTCGATTATCGGAATGGGGATGGCCAAAGACGGGAAACAAATTTTCCATAAGCATATTGTGAAAAAAATAATCCGTATTTGGATTGTCTCGCCAATCCTTTCTTTAGCCATCTCTTATTTTTTAGTACAGCTATTTTTAGAGAAAGATTTCTATGCCATCGTATTAATTGGCAGTATTATTGTTGGAACACTGGGTGTCATTAGCTTAATGCGAACAATGCGTGAAGAAGAGCGCTCAATATACGATGCGGGTGAAGGAATTTAAATACCTGGTTTAGGGGAAATCCGATCAAATTAGAGGTTTACCCGATCACTTTTGAAAGGAAGCCGATCAAATCAGAGGAGTACCCGATCACTTTTGAAAGGAAGCCGATCAAATCAGAGGAGTACCCGATCACTTTTGAAAGGAAGCCGATCAAATCAGAGGAGTAGCCGATCACTTTTGAAAGGAAGCCGATCAAATCAGAGAAGAACCTGATCACTTTTGAAAGGAAGCCGCTCAAATCAGAGAAGTACCCGATCACTTTTGAAAGGAAGCCAGTCAATTGCAGAAGCCTCAATTTGCCTAAGACGAAAAATCAATAAAATAGGCAAATACACTTAAATATAAAACTGAGTAATTCTATAAAACTAGGAGGAGATTTTGATGAGTTTACAACCACATGGTGGACTATTAGTGCAAGCCTTTAATCCAGAGAAGGATGTAACGCATATAAATAAAGTTATTGAGCTTGATGCCATTGCATTGAGTGATTTAGAGTTAATTGCTATCGGTGGTTATAGTCCGATTGAAGGCTTTTTAACGCAGGAAGATTATAAATCCGTTGTTGAACATACACGTTTAGCGTCAGGCGTGGTATGGAGTATTCCGATTACATTACCTGTAGCAAAGGATGTAGCGGCAACATTGCAGCCTGGTGATGAGGCAAAACTAGTATACGGTGATGCTGTTTATGGTGTTATTGAAGTTGCCGATATTTATGAGCCAAATAAACGGAAAGAGGCATTGTTAATATACGGCACGGAGGATTTACAGCATCCAGGTGTTAAAAAGTTGCTTGAACGTCCAAGTATTTATGTGGGTGGAAAAATTACATTAGTAAAACGTCTAGAGCAAAAGTTTCCTGCCTATTCATTCGATCCGCTTGAAACACGAAAGCTTTTTGCTGAAAAGGGTTGGAAAACAATTGTTGGCTTCCAAACACGGAATCCTGTGCATCGAGCACATGAATATATTCAAAAGGCTGCACTTGAAACAATTGATGGATTATTTTTAAATCCGCTAGTTGGTGAAACGAAGTCAGACGATGTTTCAGCTACAATTCGCATGGATAGTTACGAAGTTTTACTACAAAATTATTATCCTGAAAATCGCGTGCAATTAGGCGTGTTTCCAGCTGCAATGCGTTATGCAGGGCCAAAGGAAGCTATCTTCCATGCACTTGTACGAAAAAATTATGGCTGTACGCATTTTATCGTTGGGCGTGACCATGCAGGTGTTGGTGATTACTATGGCACATACGATGCACAAAAAATCTTTGAACAATTTACGGAAGATGAATTAGGAATTGTTCCTTTAAAATTTGAGCATAGCTTCTATTGCAACATATGTGAAGGCATGGCAACGACGAAAACTTGTGCACATGATAGCTCAGCACATGTTATTTTATCGGGTACTAAGGTTCGTGAAATGTTACGTAATGGCGAAGTACCACCAAGTACATTTAGTCGTAAAGAGGTTGTGGATGTACTAATTAAAGGGATGCGTAAGGAGGTTTTAAAGTGAGTTCAAACATCGTTTGGCATGAAGCGTCCATTACGAAAGAGGAGCGTCGTACACAAAACAAGCATCAAAGCTTTATTTTATGGTTCACTGGTTTATCAGCATCAGGAAAATCTTCTGCAGCGAATGCCTTCGCGCGCCGACTCTTTGAGCGGGGCAATCAAGCATTTGTCTTAGATGGGGATAATGTTCGCCATGGCTTAAATAAGGATTTAGGATTCGACGAAACAAGCCGTAAGGAAAATATACGACGTATTGGAGAGGTATCTAAGCTTTTTGTGGAAAATGGACAAATTGTTCTAACTGCTTTTATTTCACCTTACCGTGAAGATCGTCAAGTTGTCCGTGAGCTTGTAGAAGCAGGGGAATTTATAGAGGTCTATGTGAAGTGTTCTGTTGAAACATGTGAAAAGCGTGATCCAAAAGGTCTTTATAAAAAAGCACGTAATGCGGAAATTCCAAACTTTACTGGGATTAGTGCACCCTATGAAGAACCGGAAAACCCAGAAATTATTTTAGACACAGAACGCCATTCTATCGAAGAATGCGTAGAACAGCTCACAGACATATTAACTTTAAAAGGATATATATACTAAATCTGTTTTCTTAAAGAATCTGCTTACTTATGATGAGCAGATTTTTTTAACTTCTTTCAGCGAATGTTTTTTGTACCGAAAGCGAAGAGACAGCAACAATTATGCCGAAGTATAATTAATTGGTAGATTTACCTGTTTATTATAGAGTGATTCCATATATTGTGAGATGATTAAATCATCAAACGTTATAGGAGATGAAAGAAATGAGCATACATATTCAACTATTAACTGAGGATGTTGTAAACCAGAAATTATTAAATGAAATATTGGAACTATGGAATGAAAATAATGAAATGATTGGTTTTGGATTGGCATCGATCAAAAAGGATTTTATTTACGATATGAACTACGGTCAAATAGACGAAGTTTATGTAGTACCAGTATATAGAAGACAGAAGGTTGCTAAACGTCTAGTAGATCATTTAGTGAATTGGTTTAATGACGAACATGATACTACTGTAGTAAATGTCTATGTAGATTTAGAAAATGACTTAGCACTAAACTTTTGGGAAGGCATTGGTTTAGAGAAGGAATTTTTTATGCTATCAAATAATTAAAAAAGGTGGCCAATGAAGTTTATTCATTGGCCAACTATTTTTGAAAAGTTATTTAATGCCTTGTTCTTTTTTCATCCGCTCAATTTCAGGTCCCAGCTCGTCGTGTATTGTGCCTTTCCAAGGTTTTACGCCAGCGATGTATGAGGAACGAGTCATAATATGCCCACCAACAGGACCTGTGATGAACAGGAACAGTATACCGAGCAAAATGCGGGGATTAAAGTGATCTTCAATCAGCCAAAAGTGAAAGAATACACCAATGAGTATGCACATGACACCGAGCGTTGCACTCTTTGAAGCAGCGTGCGCACGTGTGTACAAATCAGGTAAACGGACAAGACCAATGGCTGTCACGACTATAAATAGCACCCCTACAGAAATGAAAAAGATAACTAAACTATTAGCGAGAATTGTCACGTTTAATGATATCTCCTTTCTCTATGAATTTAGAGAAAGCAACAGTACCGATAAACGATAAAATCGCTAACAATAATATAATCTCCAGGAAGAAGCTTGTTTCAACCAGTACTGAAAACAGTCCAATGAGCGAGATTACTGACACACCCAATGAATCCAATGCTACCACACGATCGGATGCAGAAGGTCCTTTAACCATTCGATAAATGACTGCAATCATTGATAAGCAAATCACTACAATCGAAGCAATAATAAACGTTGTCATGATTTACTCACCTCCAAAATCGCTTTCTCAAATGAATCTCGAATTGCTGTAATCGCTTCATCGACATCACTCATATCGATAGCATGTACATACAAAGTTTTTGCATCATCTGATACATGCACTACTACTGTACCAGGTGTTAACGTAATAAGACTCGATAATAAAGTAATTTCCCATTCTTGTGTTAAAACAGTCGGGTAGGCAAAGAATGCAGGCTGCATATCCAACTTAGGCTTTAAGACCACTTGAAGAACTTGTATATTCGCTAACACTAGCTCCTTTAAAAAGAGTAACGTCAGTTTAATGATTGCCCATATGCGGTAGACGTAAAGACGGGTAGTAAAAAACCTACGCATAATAATGAGCAATATAATACCGAGAATGAACCCAACGATAAAGCCAGTTGCTGTGTAATTTGAAGAAAGGAACATCCAAACGAAGGCAAGTACAACATTTAAAATAATTTGAAATGCCATATCTCTAATCCTCCTTCATTACAGCATCTATATAAATAGATGGATCACTTAATAGTTTTGCCGCATCGTCCATAAATGGAGTAATCCATTCAGAGCCTACACCATACGCTACAGTAATGAGCACTAAAAGCACGGTAGGCACAAATAGTGTATTGTAGACTTTTTTATCGACAGTACCCGTTGTTTCTTTTTCTTCACCCCAAAAGGCATAAAGGAAAATACGAATAACAGACAATAAAACGAGAAGAGACGAAGCTAAAATAAAAATACTGCTCCATTTACTACCTGCTTCAAAACCTCCCTGTACAATTAACAGCTTTCCAACGAAGCCACTAAGTGGAGGAATCCCTGCTAAACCAAATGCTGCAATTAAATAGCACCAACCGAGAGCGGGATATTTATTCATAAGACCGCCCATTTTACGTAAATCAGATGTGCCCGTAATGTAGATGACTATACCTATTAACATAAAGAGCGCTGCTTTTATAAGCATGTCATGAATTAAATAGAACATTGCACCTTTTAGGGAGGTTTCATTCATTTGAGATACGCCGAATAAAATAACCCCTACAGCAATGACAATATTATAGATAATGATGAGCTTCACATCATGATAGGCAAGTGCACCAATACAGCCCGCAATAATTGTTGCAACTGCTAATGCCATCAGTAGATCATGTGTATACGATAAATCATGAACAAAGAACAATGTATACGTTCGAGTAATTGCGTAAATACCAACCTTTGTTAGTAGTGCGCCAAATAGCGTTAGTACTGGTATAGGTGCTGCTGCATAAGAAGTTGGAAGCCAGAAGTATAGCGGGAAAATAGCCGCTTTTAACCCAAATACCATTAAAAATAGTACAGCTATAACAGTAACGATACCTGGCTGATTGATTTCTGCAATCTTTACTGCAATATCTGCCATGTTTAATGTACCTACTACAGAGTAAAGATAGGCAACTGTAATAACAAATAATGCAGATGAAATAACATTAATTAAAATATATTTAATGGAACCTTTAAGCTGCCCTTTTTCGCCCCCAAGAACAATGAGCAAATAAGAGGCCATTAACAATACCTCGAAGAACACGAAAAGGTTAAAAATATCGCCTGTCGTAAATGCCCCGTTAACCCCAGTTAAAATAAACATAATTCCAGGATAATAGAAGAAGCGTTCACGTTCCTTTGTGATGGAACTAAAGCCATACCAAACAACAAAGAGGGCAATAAGCAGCGTTGTTGTGACAAGCAGTGCGGACACCATATCAGAAACCATTGTAATACCATATGGCACAGGCCAGTCTCCGAATGTCACCTTTTGGATACCGTCATTTTTCACCTTTAAAAGCAGTGAAATTGCTGATATAAGTGCGAGCCCTATACCAAGTAATGCGAATGAACGCTGGTATTTTAAGTTTTTTTGCCCAAACATCAAAATCATGCCGAAGAAAAACGGAATGATAATGGGTAGTAGAAGGAAGTTATTCATCCTCATCACTTCCTCTCATTAAGCTTATATCATCTGTCTCGAGCTCCTGATAAGAACGGTAAGCAAGTACAAGGAAGAAAGCTGTTACCCCAAAACTAATAACAATCGCTGTTAAAATAAGCGCCTGTGGTAATGGATCTGCAAAAGTTTTTGCCCCTTCCTTTAAAACAGGTGGTGCCTCTCCACCTAGCCCGCCCATCGTTAAAATGAGAAGATGAGCGCCATGACTTAAAAGGCCTGTCCCGATAATAATACGCAATAAGCTTTTGGATAAGATTAAATAAACCGCTGCCATAAATAAAAAGCCTATGACAAACGCCATCATTATTTCCATTATTCATCCTCCCCAATCGTTTGAATAATGGTCATCGTAACGCCGACAACAACCAAATAGACACCGCTATCAAAAAGCATAGCCGTGTGTAATGACTGTTTGCCTAGAAGCGGTAAATCGAAATAATCAAAGAAATGTGTGAAAAACGGTTTACCTACAAACATTGGGAAAGCGGCTGTTGCAAGGGCTAGTAGTAAGCCAATTGCTGTTAAATACGTATAATTTATAGGTAAAACCTTACGAACCGTATTTAAATCAAAGGCAAGGACTAAGAGCACGATCGCACTCGATGTTAAAAGCCCGCCAACAAAGCCGCCTCCAGGTGTGTAATGACCAGCAAGAAAAATATGAATGGAGAAGAAGAAAATAATGAAGAATACAATTTTTGTTGTAAATTGTATAATGACATCATTTGTTTTCATGCGATTTCTCCTTTCTATTCATGCGTAGCTTTATCATTGCTAAAATGGCCATTCCAGCAATAGCTAACACTGTAATTTCAAATAATGTATCAAAACCACGGTAGTCTACTAAGATCACATTGACAATGTTTCCACCGCCGGCCTTTGAATAAACTGTTTCCTCATAATACTTCGAAATAGTTGGAATCAATTTTTGCGAATGTGCGGACAGTGCTAAAAGCGTAACCATAACACCGACTGCAATGGAAACAATCGCGCGATTTAATTGGAATCTCATGCGCTCTTCTCGTTTTCCAAGCTTAGGCAGATGATAAAATGCTAGTAAAAATAGCGCAACAGAAATCGTTTCAATGACAAGCTGTGTTAATGCTAAATCAGGAGCATTAAAGATAACGAAGAATAATGCTACTGTGTAGCCCACAGCACCAAGGCCTATAATGGCTGTTAAACGTGACTTTGCCAAAATAGTAAGGGCTGTTCCAATGACTAACACCACAACTAAAATGATTTCGTAAGGACGAATAGGTGCAGTGTCTTGGAAGGAGACTGTAAAAGCATTCTTCACAAATAAAGAACCGATGACAATCGCCGCAATGCTACTAAACATATACAGCAGGTAGTGACGCATAGAGCCTGTCATATAAAGACGTGATACACGATTTAACCCAACATCTAGTCCGAGCATAATCTTGTCGTATGCATTATTTAACGTTAAAGCTCGTGGGAATTTTTGATATATACCCTGCCATTTCGGTAACGCTACAAACAATAGAACTCCAACAAGTACTATGCCAAATGTCATGAGTAATTCAGGTGTAATTTCACCATGCCAAGCAGCCACATGAATATCAATATCCTTTGGTGAATCGTATAAGAATGGCTGAATAGCTTGTACTGCTGGCTTTACAAAAGTATCCCCAACTAGGTTCGGAATAAAGAATATTGTTACGACTAATGCTGCTAAAATCATCGGCGAAATTAGCATGCCAATCGGTGCCTCGTGTGGTTTATGAGGTAATTTTTCTGGTTTATATTTACCAGTAAATGTTCTGAAAACAAAATAAAAGCTATAGACAAATGTAAATATACTAGCAATCCAAGCAACAATCGGGAAGAGTGCTCCCCATGTATCAAAGCCAGAAAATTCAAAATTTTGCAGTGCAAGCATTGCAGTTAAAAACATTTCCTTACTTAAGAAGCCGTTAAATGGCGGTAGACCAGCCATTGATAAGCTTCCGATTGCCGCTACTGTAAAGCTAAGCGGCATAATACTCATTAAGCCACCGAGTTTACGAATATCACGTGTACCAGTTTCATGATCGACAATTCCTGCAATCATGAATAGGCTTCCTTTAAATGTTGCATGGTTGATCAGGTGGAAGATCGCCGCAAAGGCAGCAAATTTAATAGTATCTGTTGCCCCATTGCCATGAAACGCTAAAGCACTAGCGCCGAGCAATGACATAATAAGTCCAAGCTGACTCACTGTAGAGAAAGCAAGAATTCCTTTTAAATCTGTTTGCTTCACTGCAAAGAACGAACCCCAGAACAGCGTTAAGATACCTACGCCTGTAACGAGCCATATCCAAAGCTCAGAAACGGCGAAAATCGGTGTAAAGCGTGCAACTAAATAAATACCTGCCTTTACCATTGTTGCAGAGTGTAGGTATGCACTAACCGGTGTTGGCGCTTCCATTGCATCTGGTAACCAAATGTAGAATGGGAATTGGGCAGATTTTGTAAATGCTCCTAGAAGTATTAAAACGAGCGACCAAGTGAACAACGGATGCTGCACTAAATTAGGTGCTATGACAATAAGTTCACGGATTGAATACGTTCCTCCCATTAAATAAAGAAGAATGAATCCTCCTAACATCATTAAGCCGCCACCGACTGTAATCATCATTGATTTAAGTGCACCAAAGCGAGAGGCATCACGAGAATACCAGTAGCCGATCAGTAAAAATGATGAAATTGATGTTAGCTCCCAAAAGAAGTACAGAGTAATTAAATGATCTGACTGTACTATTCCGAGCATTGCGGTCATAAATAGTAATAAGTAAACATAAAAATTATGTAATTTTTCTTTATGTTTGTCTAAGTAAAAAATAGAGTAAAGTACGACCAATGAGCCAATTCCAGTAATCAGCAATGAGAATAGCAAGCTAAGTCCATCTAAATAAGAAACGACGGAAATATCAAGCGATGGAATCCAAGGAAGCTCTTGAAGAAATACTTTACCATCTGCTACTTTTGCGATATATGATGCGTAAATAATCGCGAGTGTAGCAGGTACTGCAAGAACAAACCAGCCTGTGTGAATATTTTTAATGCTTTTATATAAAAATGGCACAAATATTGCAGCAAGCATTGGAATGAAAATATAAAGTACTTGTAACAAAAAAATCCTCCTTTATGCAGATAAGTATGTTAATTATAACGCACTTCTTGTATGAATGCATATGCACCCATAGGATTTAGCTTGCGATAGTGGAAGAATTTTGGCTATATTATAAATAGGAAGTTATCAATAATAATAGAGGAAAAAATTTTATGAAGAACCCTTATATTTATGGTTATCTACCATTAATTACGATTTTATTGTTTAGTTTGACATTTGGGATGTATGCTGTAAGTGAATCGTTGCAAGTTTTCCATGCAATCGGTGTGTATTCCGGCATGCGGGAGTTTTTATCCGATTTCGAGCTCCGTATTTTTTTGCTAATTGTCTTTGCTGGGATCTTTTTTATGCTATTTTCAGCATTAAAATTAGTAGGGGAAACTATTCATGAGCTAGGAATGTTATTTTTCTCCAAGGATAATGATGGTGCGACAGTTAATCAAGCACGAGGCGGATATATTATTTTATTGGTTGGTGCAATATGTTCAGCCTTTGCTATTCAATTTATTTACGTTTTAGTAGGTATTTTTGTCTTAACCGTTTTTATCTACTTTATTTACCTTATCTACAAAATGAGTCATTTTATGTCGATGGGTGGAACGATTGGCTTATTAGTATTTGAACTTTTTATGTGGACTATTCTATTATCTCTATTAGTTTATGTTGTTTTAAAATTGTATAATGGCATCTTAGCAAGCTTACCGTTTGCTCATTAAACGCCGAGGTTTACATTACGTATTTATTAAATTACATAGTAACGTTAAACAATGAAAGGAGCAGCCCTGAGTGAAATTCTTCACTCTAGGGTTGCTCCTTTTGGTTTACTTTATTCCAGTAAAACATTAAATAGCTTGTGATGAATCTTATACGCTTCTAAACTCTCCATAGATTGTGGCTTATCGTAGCCAAGCCATACTGCTGCAGTGTATTCATCATTTAATCCAGCGAGCCAGTAGTCACGATAGTTGTTAGTTGTTCCCGTTTTGGCACCGACATAGTTACTTCTACTATAAACGCCTTGTCCTGTACCTTTAGTAACAACATCTGCAAGCATCGAACGCATATACTTAACGGTTTTCGGTAACCAAATTTGATCGCGTTCTGAATCCCAGCTGTAAAGCTCCGTTCCATCAGCTGCTGTAACTTTACGGATGCTATGGGCCAGTACGTATGAGCCGTCTATAAAACTTGTATAGGCGTCTGCTAGCTCAAGTGCTGTAACACCATACGTTAATCCTCCCAAAGAGGTAGCATAAATATGGTCTTTTGCCACGATAGAGCGGAAGTGAAAGCGATCTAAGTAACTAAAGGCAGTTTCAATTCCGACTGTGTTAAAGAGACGGAGAGCCGAAGTATTATAGCTATATCGAAATGCTACTCGAATTGGTACATCACCATATTTAAAGCCTCCATAGTTTTGTGGACAAAATGAACCGACACAATAACTGCCACCACTAACAATAGAATCAGGTGTGTGTGCTGTCGTTTCAAAGAAAGGAGCATATACCGCTAACGGCTTAAATGCAGAGCCTGGTTGACGCGTACCTTGAAAGGCGCGATGATAACCAAACTTTTCATAGTTTTTTCCAGCATAAAGACTAACAACTTCACGGGTTTTATTATCAATAACTGCTCCGGCGGCTTGTAATTTTCCTGAACCTAGAATTGCAGTCATTTTCTTTTCATCATGTGCTTGTTTGTCTGGATTTAGCGCGGTATAAATCGTTAATCCGTTTTGAAATAATGTATTGAGTCGATTGTCTAGCTGCGTTTTGATTTTTTTCTTCTCTTCCTCGTTTTGTGTATTTGCAAGTCGATCTGAATAACCTTCTTTTTCTGCAACTAACCATCTAAGCTCTTGTAAGACGTAAGTGCTGTACATTGGGTAGCTTTGCGCTTTATTCTTTACATGTAACGTTATCGTTTCAGCTTTATATGTAATGGCATCTTCTTTTGTTATAGCGCCACTTGCTGCTAGTGTATCTAATAGCCGCTCCTGTCTCGCCTTTGTTTTATCAAATTTTTTTAAAGGATTATACAGTGAGGGGTTATTTGGAATGGCAGCAATAAATGCAATTTCAGCTATAGATAATTCTTGGAGTGGTTTCTGAAAATAATAGGTAGCTGCTCCACCGATTCCATAAACTTGATTGCTAAAATAGGCTTCATTTAGATACATCGTTAATATCGCGTCTTTATCAAATTCTTTCTCAAGCTCATAGGAGTAAAAAATCTCTGTTAATTTTCGTTCATATGTTTTTTCATCGGATAAATAACGCATACGAACGAGCTGCTGTGTAATGGTGCTAGCACCTTGAGAAGATGAATTTGTGCTTGAGTTAGCAACAACTGCACGGATGATAGCACTGAAGTCAAAACCGATATGCTCATAAAAATGAGCGTCCTCACTTGCGATGAAAATTTCCTGGGCAATTTTTGGGATTTCCTGTAATGTTAAAGGTTGCCGCCATTCGACATATTCCTCGCTAAATGTTTTGTCATTTTGATCAATAAGTGTTACTGGAAGCTGTGGCTGTACTTCCGGTAAATGAATAGCGCTAGCAATTTGCTCCTCATGCGCTTGTGCCATATTGATTTCTGTCCTAATGTTTGTAGTAATCCACCAAAGGACAGGTAAGGATAGTAAAATGATAAAAAAACCAAAAGCCTTTTTCATGTGTGCCTCCACTCTAAATATGAGTCACTCAACAGAATAACATAATTTGGATAGTTTCCAAATACGCGTTCCGACCTATTTGTTTTCATCAAATAATTTTGCCATGAAGTTCGTGACCAACATCGTGTTGGCCCGAGACCCTGGAGCGAGCAGGCAGAGGTACGAAGGCTAATAGCATCAACAAAGCTTACGCTTTGTTTTTTTGTCTGTTACTTATGAAAAGAGGAATTATACATAACAATCCAAGGAGAATGAACAGGATTAAGGTGTTGATTGGATTATCTTTTACTTTTGTATCTTCTTTGTGTTTTTTTTCAAATTCTTTTACTTCTTCTGTTTTATTTACTTTATCGTTTGGAACAAATTCATTTTTATCTACATCATAGTAATAGAATCCGTGTTTGTTAAAGGTGAAAAAGTCATCTCTAACCGTCTTATATGAACTTGAAATCATCGCAAAGTTCACTTTTTCCGTATCAATCTTTGTTTTTACATATTTTTCACTTTCTGCTTTAAACAATTCTTTTTCTTTTTTTAATAAGTTGGCTGCTTCACTTTTTACTTTTTCTACATCTTGAAGCGTTGTTGCTTTTTTCAATTCCTCTTCAATAAAGGCTATTTGTTCCATTTTCATTTTTTCTTCAAATTCTTTTGTTTTTTTCTCTAATAATGATTTATCTTCTCTTACTGTTTTAATCAGTACCGTTTTTGTTTCTTGTGCTAATATTTTGGCGGAGTCGTTTTTGTAATAATGAACTTCTTTTTTATTTTTATTATTTACTGAATTCAGGTGCTCTTCTGTAACGATTTTTGTTGCCATGCTGGCAGATGAAAATACGATACTCAACATACATACCGACAGTCCGATTACACTTATTTTTTGTATGAATTTCATTTCAATTCCTCCGTTTTTCTATTATTATCCATGTAATCCATTTTTATTATCAATCAAGGGGATATATGAACAATCATAAAAAATATACTAAGGGGGTTAATATGAAAGAATATTTCTTAACCGAAGAACAGTACTGTGATAACGCCTTCGTGATCAACATCGTACTGTTGCCGCTGCCGCTCCGCTTTCGCGCAAAAAACACTTATTGGCCCAAGCGGCTCATCGGACGCCTACAGGAAAGCGCCCAGCCGGAACGGAAATCACCCCCTTGGTATGGTGATAAGCCCAAAAATTAAAAGTGCAAAAAATCGTCAATACTTTGGTGAAGAAAACCAGTAAGAAGTATGTTAGACTAAAATAAGGTCAGAAATGATATTATTATCATTTTCATTGAAACTGAAATTTTACATTTAAAGGAGAGACTTCAATGTTTCCACAATTAACAACAGAAGTACTAGAAGGCGAAGTACTTGTAGAAATGAAAACAACATTAGGTGCCATCAAAATTAAATTATTCCCAGAGCATGCACCAAAAACGGTTGAAAACTTCTTAGGCCATGCAAAATCAGGATACTATGACGGCATCATTTTCCACCGTGTGATCCAAGACTTTATGATTCAAGGTGGTGACCCAACTGGTACAGGTATGGGCGGCGAATCAATTTGGGGTAACTCTTTCGAAGATGAGTTCTCTGATAAAGTATTTAATCTTCGCGGTGCCCTTTCAATGGCAAATGCGGGTCCAAATACAAATGGTTCACAATTCTTTATCGTACAAATGAAGCACCTTCCAAGTGATATGCTTCGCCAATTACAAGGTGCTGGCTTCCCAGAAGAAATTATTGAAGCATATGCTCAAAATGGTGGAACTCCTTGGTTAGATCATAAACATACAGTATTTGGTCATGTTGTTGAAGGAATGGACATTGTAGACAAACTTGCAGACGTAGAAAAAGACTTACGCGATAAACCATTAGAAGATGTGAAAATCGAGTCAATTACAGTTTTTGAATAATAATTGTAAGGACGTGTAAAACATGAAACATTTAATGTATCAATTTTTATATTTCCCTGAAGATAAATCAGGCTATATTCCTGCAGCTTTTGAATTTTTAATCATGCTTATTTTATGTATTGTTGTATTTACTGTTTTCCGTAAGATTTCTAAGAAACAAGAAATGAAATCAAAGGAAATCGAAGCACGTATTCTTTCAGAGAAAAATAATACAAACAATCAGCATAATATTTAAAAAACACGCTTTTCGTGGAAAGCCAGATGCCTCGCAGCCATTAAGGACTGCGGGGCATCATACTTTCTCATGAACCTCATGCAAAACACTAGCTTTGTAATAAAGTTTGACTAAATAACGATATTAACCTTGTTATGAGAACAAATCTTAAGAGCATGTTTTTAATACTTATTACACTTAAAATTAATGATTTTAATCTCTAAATGAATCAGGTCTCTAGTTAAACCATTTACCTAACTACAGATGACTTCCACCAGTTACATCCATATTATGCCCAGTAATAAAACTCGCTTTTTCACTTGCTAGAAATGAAACAACATTTGCAATTTCTTCGGGTTGTCCTTCTCTTTTTAAAGCACTCATATTCTTTGCATTTTCTTGACCTTCTTCAGTATGCAGCCAGTTAGCAGTTGAATCCGTATCAATGATACCAGGCATTATGGAATTAATCGTAATTCCTTTTTCACCCAATTCTTTTGCTAGTGTAAACGTCATTGTATTAATTGCGCCTTTTGTCATACTGTATACCATCATATGTGGAAACGCGATACGTGTAACACCCGATGATAGATTTATTATCCTACCATTGGATTCGATAAATCCGATTAAAGATTGTGTGATAAAATATGGTGCTTTAACATTTGCATTAAATAGTCGATCGAACTCATCATAGTCCACGTCTCCAAATCCATTTGATGTAGCATGTCCGGCATTGTGAACAATTGTATGCAATGATACATTAGTATCTTGGATTATCAAATTTTTGATTTTCTCGATAAATTCTTTAATCCCTTCACTGGAATTGAAATCACCTTGAATTAAATGTGCTTGTCTGCCAATTGATTCAATTTCTGCTTTGACTTGATTAACTTTTTCAGCATTTTGATTATAATGTAATAATAAATTGAATCCATCATTTGCAAGTTGGATTGCGATTGCCTTTCCTATACCTCTAGAAGCTCCTGTTACCAATGCGTAATCATTTTTTTTCATGTATTATTCCTCCCTTTAAAGAGAGTGTAAGGGTTAACCTAAGGGGAAGGTCAATTACTTAATACTTAGACGGAAAAATAAATTCCGAAAGGCGTTTGGAGGAATATAGATAATCGTCCGGGTTCAATATACGTTCATAAATATATGGTTCGGATAATTCTATTTCGTTATTTTTCATGATCTCAATTATTTTTAATACTGATTCTTCTTGATAAGGATCAATTTCATAGAAAAACTTTTGCGTTTGAAAACCAAAATAACTTGTGATTCCCAATTGATTCAATTCGTGATTTTCCAATTGTAAGGCGATACGAATAGGGCGAATTTTATTATCTATCAGTTTATATTTGATGATTTTTTCAGTCTTTTTAATATTAAGTCCGCTAACTAATTCCTCGATGTTATTCAGCGCTACACATATATTTTCGTTTGGCAATAATTCATATTCATATACAAACAATGATTCTAAATACTCTTTTTGGACTTCATTATTTAAAATCATAATTGCTGGATTCAGGTCTTTTAATTTATTTATTCTTTGATTTGCATCTTTTATCTTATTCATTTCCAATTGAAGCTTTTCTTCTATCAAATTATTTATTTCATAATCTGATAACTTTCTATGGATGATTTTACTGATTTCATTTAAGCCAAACCCTGCTTGTTTTAATAAATTAATTCGTTTAGCAGTTAGTAACTGATTCTTGTCATAATATCGATAATCATTATTTGGATGAATAAACGCAGGGTTCAAAATATTATGTTCATCATACAGATACAAAGCTTTTCGTGATAAGCCCGTCAACTTGCTAAAATCCTTTATCAGAAGCAAATTATTATTCACTAATGAATCACCTACTATCTATCTTATTTGGATTTATAATATCTATTATAGAATTTAAGTTCAAACTATGTGGATTCTAAGACTTAGTGAAGAAAATTGGCTTAGGACAGTCCATGTCACGTCGAGGAAACTGTTGGGATAATGCGCCACAAGAATCATTCTTTGGGCATTTTAAAGATGAAACAACTATTAGAGCATGTGAAACGTTAGAAGAAGTAAAGAAAGAAATTAAGAGTTATATGATTTATTACAATCATTATCGAGGGCAATGGAATTTAAAAAAGCTACCGTCTGCAAAATACAGACAGCAGCTTCAAAAAGTTGCCTAACCTTTTTATAAATGTCCTTTACAAAGGGTACATTTTAAAAAACTTGAGATATCCTTCACTATTTACTTTCTATTGCTGTAGTGCTTGCTTAAAGCGCTGAACACCATCTTTTACTGTGTCAAATGAGCAAGCGACGTTCATACGTAGGAAGCCACAACCCTCTTCGCCATATTTTGTCCCTGGCTCTAATGCAAGTTTGCCATTTTCCAGCAAGCGTTTCATGATTTCTTGTTCATCAAGTCCTAATTCTCGATAATCAATCCAAAGTAAATAAGTGCCCTGAGGTTTTTTAATATGGATACCAGGTAATTGACCTAATTCAGCAATCACATAGTCCATATTATTTGAAATGTAAGCAAGCATGTCATTTAACCATGGGGAACCCTCTGTATAGGCAGCCTGAAGTGCAACAGAAGCAAAGGTATTTAATGAGCCTTGCCCACTAGCCATATGAACTGCTTCTAGTAGCATACGCTTTTTCTTATCTGTCACAATCATATAAGCAACTTGAATACCAGCTAGATTAAATGTTTTTGTCGGTGCCATGCATGTAATAATACGATCAATTTCGTCACCAGCGATTTTTGCTAATGGTGTATGTTTTGAGCCATCTAACATTAAATCCGAATGAATTTCATCGGAAATAATCACTACATCATATTTTGCACATAGTCGTACGATTTCCTTTAATGTAGCTTCATCCCATACATAGCCTCCTGGATTATGAGGATTACACAATATGTAGGCTTTCACGTTTTGAGCAAGTGCTTGTTCAAAGGCTTCAAAGTCATAGACAAATGTCCCATCTTTTTCTACTAGAGGACAATTAACAATCTCTCGACCATTACTTTTCGGGATGTTATAGAATGGAGGGTAGACAGGTGAGGAAATAAGTACTTTATCTCCTTGATTTGTCAGTGCTTTGATACTTTCCGCTAAAGCAGCAACAACACCGTTACAGAAAACAATTGATTCTTTGTCAATGTGCCAATCATGATGAGCATTTTGCCAGTCTACGATCGCCTGCACGGCTTCATCGCTAACAAAGCTATAGCCGAAAACAGTCTTTTCAGCATGCTCTTGTAGCGCTTTTGATACGGCTACTGGAGCAGCAAAATCCATATCAGCTACCCACATTGGAAGTATGTCTGAAGCATCTTGTAGCCCATAGACGTTTTCCATTGCGTCCCATTTTACCGAGTTTGTACAACAACGTTTAATAGTTTGATCGAAAATAGACAAGCAAATCACTCTTTTCTTTTTTATTTACTATGGTATCATACGAGTATGATAAAAGGATAATAGGTGAGTATTTTGGAAAATATAAAAATGAATCAAGCAGCCGTACACCTGCTAGAGGAGTGGGATCCATTCCACTTAGGTCCAGATCATTATGATACTGAAACTGCAGATGTTGTAGCAGCATTGCAAGGTATTGATGATCCATCTACTCTTGCAAAGGTTATTCAAGAAACATATGAGCATTCGTTTGAAGAATGGATACCATATGAAGATTGTGTGGCTATTTCTTACAAACTTATTGCGATAAAATTTGAAGCAAAATGCATTATTTAACTTCTTTTAGCGGGTGTCCAAACATCCTTTAAAATAGAGGAACTCAGTCTAAGAACGCCACGTACTGTGGCAACGACTGAGTGACCAACATCATGTTGTTGCCGCTATCGCTTTGCTTTCGCACAGATAAAACACCTTGTTGCTGACGCTTCGCTTTCGCACAGATAAAACACTTTGTTGCTGACGCTTCGCTTTCGCACAGATAAAACCTTTTGCTGCCGCTGCGTTAGCACTACGCTTTCGCGCAAAAAACATCATGTTGGCCTAAGCACAAAGCCGAATCCGGACTCAATAATGCTTTTGCTTTTCTATAGAAAACGAGGTTGTCATTCAATTTTGAGACAACCTCGTTTTTTTTATTTAAACAACGGTAAAATTCCCTGAATAAAAATAATTAATATCGCTATCGGAGAAACATAACGAATTAAAATGTACCAAATATTGAACATCAGACTAGATGTTGCAAGCTCCTTACGAGAAATGTCCTTTGTATAATAATAGCCTGCAAAGATAGAAATCAATAAGGCACCAATTGGCATACCAATACTATTGGTCAAAAAGTCTACAAAGTCGAAAATAGAGCGATCTAAAATTTTCACATCAGATAAGATGCCGAATGATAGTGCACTTGGAATACCAACGATAAAAATAATAATACCGCCAATCCAAGCGATTTTTTTACGCTTTTCAGGCTTATCTCCAATTGCGATAGCCACGACAATTTCTAACATGGAAATGGAAGAAGTAACTGTTGCAAATAGTAAGAGTACAAAGAAAATCGTTAAGAACAGTCCGCCAAGAGGTAATTGTTCAAAAACAGCAGGTAAAATAATAAATACGAGGCCAGGACCTTGATCAGGTGTATAACCAAGTGCGAACACTGCTGGGAAAATTACTAGACCTGCAAGTAAAGAAATAATGATATTCATCGATGCAACATTGATGGCTGAATTTCCAATCTTTTCTGACTTCGATAGATAGGAAGCATATGTGATCATTACCGCGATCCCGACACTTAGCGAGAAGAAAGCTTGTCCAAGTGCCTTTAAAAATGTTTCCGCATTTAAATAGGACCAATCAGGGACGAACATAAATTTGATGCCTTCCATTGCACCGTCCAATGTTAAAGAGCGTATAACTAATACGATGAAAAAGATGAATAACAGTGGCATCATCCATGTACTAGCTTTTTCAATACCGCCTTTAATACCTGCTGATACAATTACTACAGTTAACAACATAAATAACCCTTGTACAAGCACTGCTTCAAATGGGCTTGAAATGATGTTACTGAATAAATCAGCATAATTACCATTTGAACTATTGAGATGGAATGTTATGGAGCGGCCCAAATAGCTTAGAATCCAGCCACCAACAACACTGTAGAATGAAAGTATTAGACCGGCAATAATCATGCCACCCCATCCTATTAAGTACCATGGTTTTCCAGGTGCTTGTTCCTTGAACGACGTGACGGCATCCTTTTGCCCGCGACGTCCAATCATAAATTCTGCAATTAACACCGGCAAACCGATGAAAAATGTACATAGAATGAATAATAAAATAAAGACACTTCCGCCGTTAGTACCCGCCATGTAAGGAAACTTCCAAATAGCTCCTAACCCTATAGCACTTCCAGCGGCAGCTAAAATAAACCCAATTTTAGATGTAAATTGATCTCTCGAAGACACGAAAATAAATCCTCCTTATACTAAAGTTTCATTTTACCGCAATATTCCCGTAACACAAGCAAATTTCAGAAAATGATTTATAGATATTCTAAAATAATTTCGTTTGTGCAACGGAAGTAATTTTAGCGACGTAATTAGTGTTCGGAGTTATTATAAAAAAAGTAAAATTCATTTAAATATGTAACAATTAGGAGGGATGATTCGTTACATGTGCAAGGGGGGATGACTGTGACAGAAACTGAATTAATAGAACGGGCTCAGCAAGGAGACAAAGACGCCTATATAGAGCTAATCCGAATACATCAACGCACAGTTGAAAAATTTGCTTTTCAATGCGGCGTTCATAGTAATGATTTAGCAGATGTTTCACAAGAGGTATTTGTGAAGCTCTATCGTTTTTTACATCAATTTAAGCAGGATCGTTTTACGACATGGCTCTATAAAATCACATTGAATGCAACGCGTGATTATTATCGCAAAGAACAACGAGAGCAAGCAAAGGAAGAAAGGCTAAGTGCTCAGCAACAAATGCCCTCATCTTCAGCAGAAAAGCATGTCCTTAATTTTGAGGAAGATAGGCTATTACATAATGCTATTAAAGAACTGGATGAAAAATATCGTTATCCTCTTATATTATTTTACTTCCATGAATTAAAGTATGAGGAGATAGCCGAGGTACTAAATATTTCGTTATCAACTGTCAAAGTTCGTATATTACGTGCAAAGGAGAAGCTCAAAGTGGTGTTAATGCAGGAGGGGAGTGTTGAAAATGGATGATAGACAATTTGAAAAACGAATGGAGCTTCTAAAAAAATCCTATGATCGCATGGAATCACAGCTAGATCCAGAAGCCGTTTTCGCACAAATCGAGGCAGAAAATGCAACACAGCAAGCGCAAGAAACAGTAACAACAAAAAAGCCCCCTTCAAGATGGCAAAAGCCAGCTGTCTGGATAGCAAGCATTGCAAGTGTACTTTTACTAAGTATCTTTGTTTCGTCGTATGTTATGAATCCGTCGACGTTTGTTCAAACTGCTGAACAAGAACTAGAACAACAAAAAGAAAAAGAATATGACGAATGGCTTTCAAATTTTACAAAAAAATATCAAGAAAAACGTGAACAAATGCGTAAAGAGCTCGACATACCAGAGAAAGAGTTTAGTGAAATAGTCCAAAGTGCAGAAAATGAATTGTACACTTTTTCTAAAAGAAAACAGTTGATTTTAGAAATACAGAACGCAAATGATAAATATATAAAAGGAGTAGAATCCGGTATATTGGATAATCTACAAACACCACGTGAGCGAATACAGAGTATCGAAACTTACGCAGATTCTATGTCATTTGAAGAATCTTATCACTTTTATAGTATATTTTCTAACTCGGTAGAAGAAATTGCACGCTATTATTCTAATAAGCTTGCTCCGTATGAAAAAGTATTATCACAAAAAACGAAAAGTCCCCCTGCAGACCTAAATAAATTAATTGCTTCGGCTGAAAAGCAATATTTGGAATTGCAATATAATGGACAAAGTTATAGTTTTCGACCAAATCCTGTATTCGGGAAAGACGCACCCGAATATATTGAACGTCTTCACCCAAATGTATTAGGATATTTTAAATACTTGGCTACAGGCTCATTACTTGTTGGTGGGGATTTACTCTATTCTATAGAGGATTCTGCAACTATTCTACGGCTCTATGAAAAAACACTTGTAGCGGATATTTCTACAGACAAGGATAATTTTAACGTATTAAAGGGAGAGTTTGAAAATACATGGCTTGCCATTTTTAAAGGGACTGACACCAATCCAATTCGTACAAAAACTGGGCAATACAAGCCTGAATACATGGATTTATTAACGTTTATTGCGAATGGGGAATATGGTGAGGCAATACGCAAAACAGCTCAATTAATACTAGATGAAATAAAGCAAACTGGACAATCCAAAACTCTAGAACAGTTAACAACATATGATATATGGATGGGAATTTTATATGCGCGAGAAGACACGTATATGCAGACGGAGGATGGGACAACAAGTATAGCAATTAATCCTGATTGGATTGAGCAAACTAAATCTCTTTACAATTCGTATGTTGAGACGAGGGACGATACAATTATTGACACATTAAATCCAATAAATATCGTTAGTTTATTTTTATATGCTCATGGGGTTGGTGATCGAGAAGTAGCTCAAAGACTATTAACTGATGATTTGGATATAGATAAAGTTGTTCAGTTTGATGGGATGGGGAATTTTAAATCTCTTCATGAAATAGAGGGTTCGTCACTTCATATTAGAGCCACTGTAAAAAGTGTGGCGCATGGAGAAATTGGACAGCAATTATCCTTTAAATTAACCTCTGTAATAACTGAGAATGGCGGGACGCATTACCTAATTAGTGCTATTAACAAATAAGGAGATTTTTTGCCCCACTAATACACGTATGTTATAATTTATGGTGAATTTACGTAGCAAACAAAAAGAAAGTGGGCAAAGGTTATGGGACAAAAATATGAATTAGGGGACGTGTTGAGCGGAAAAGTTACAGGTATACAGCCGTATGGTGCATTTGTTGCGCTTGATGAAGATACACAAGGCCTTGTACATATTTCCGAAATTACTTACGGCTTTGTAAAGGACGTTAGTGAATTTTTGTCAGTTGGGCAAGAGGTAGAAGTGAAGATACTAGAAATCGATGAAGATGCCGAAAAAATTAGTTTATCGATTCGAGCTTTGCAAGAGCGCCCAGCAACATTACGTAAAAAAGATGCACTACCACGAAAATCATTGCAAGACCGTGTAGATGAATCGGATGCGAATGGTTTTAATTCCCTAAAATCTAAATTACAGGACTGGATCGAGCAGTCAGGACAATAAAGTGAAACTTTAATCAGTGGGGGATTCGTTATTCCCACTGATTATTAGTCTTCACCAATCGGGCATTTACAGGCAGTTATTTTATCTAATTTCTTTGCTTTTGCTGAATATTGAGGTGGGAGTCTTGTACCTGACGCTTCGTTTTCGGTACAGATAAATTACTGAAATTACTGCCTGTTAATGCTGGATAAAAAAACGAGGATACTTTCTAATTTGAAAGGTATCCTCGTTTTTTTTTTGTATTCAATTATAGATAAAGTTATTGATTTTTTATTTTTCGAATTCGATATTGTAGATTTTGACGACTCATACCAAGTGCATTAGCAGTCTTTGTAATATTGCCTTCATATAAATTTAATACGTTTTGCACATAATATGATTCGGCTTCACGTAAATAAGCATCGAGCGGCATAACATCATTTTGTTGCTGGAACATAAAGAATTCCGGCTCATGATTGGTTGTGTCTTGCTGCTGTACCTTGAAGCGGAAATGCATTGGTAATAAATCTGAGGTAACTGTTGATTCAGTGGTCATAAACGACATAGTTTCATCTAGTAATAGCTCAAGCTCCTTTAAATTTCCTGGCCAATCATATTGCAAAAATAAATCCTGTACATCAGGTGCTAGTTCCGCGACATTTGAAGCAAATCGTTCTTGATGGCGGTTAAAGTAATCATCTACGAATGGAAGAATATCTTCTTTTCGATCTGTTAAATTAGGAATGGAAATGGCCATTGTGGCAAAGAAATAATACAGTGATTTTGAAAGTTTCTTTTCTGCGATCAAAGTAATGGGATCACTTCCTACACTGCCAATAAGCATGTATTTAGACTGTGGAAGAGACTGTAATACCTCTAATAATTGCTCTTGAATGTCTAGACTTAAAAAATCAATGCGTTCAAAGAAAAAAGTGTATGCCTTGTCATCCTGTAAGAGCTCCTGTAATTTATCTAAAACAGATTGAGCAGAGCGACGACTCATTAGGGTTACAAATGCTTCAGAGTCAGTCGAAGCTGCATGATGTATACCCTCTGCTACTAAATCCTTGCCTGTACCAGATTCACCAATTAATAATACTGGCAATTTCACAGCTGCTGCTTTTTTTGCATTTGTGATAACTTGTCGCATCGATTCGGAAACAGCTGTTATCATATCGAATGTTAAAGGTTCACCATATCGACGAAGAGGCTGATAAACTAGCTTTTCGAGTGATGTAATGTCACGAGCAAATTCAATCGCTCCAATTAGTTTATTTTCAACCAAAAGTGGAAAAGTATCATTAATAGTTGTAATTTCATGACCATTTTTATTCCAATAAGTTTGTTTTACATTAATTTCTTTTTTGCCTGTTTGTAATACACGCATTAAAGTACTTTCATGCTGGCGAAAGGAAAACATTTCAATAACAGAACGATCTGCTAATTCATCAAAATGAAATCCTTCAATTTCTTTCATCTTTGTATTATAAATAATTGTTTTGCCAGAAAGGTCTACAGCATGAATACCAACAGTTACATTTGTTGCAATAAACTCATAAAAAGGGAGTAAGGGTTCAAAATTTTTCATAAAATGTGCACCTCAAAAATTTTTTACTTGAAATATGCAACGAAATTTTGCATTATAATAAGTGTAAGAATATTCTAAACGCAAAGATATTTTGCGTCAATGTTTTTTGCACACTTAAAACACATCTCACGAGGGAGGATAAAGTATGATTTCATACAAACACGAACCATTCACAGATTTTACTCAAGAGGCAAATTACAACGCATATTTAGAAGCATTAAATAAAGTAGAAGGTTATTTAGGTCAAGACTACCCACTTATTATCGGTGGCGAACGTATTACGACAGAAGATAAAATCGTTTCATATAATCCTGCAAAGAAAACAGAAGTAATTGGTCGCGTATCAAAAGCAAACAAAGAACTAGCTGAAAAAGCGATGCAAGCTGCAGACGAAACATTTAAAACTTGGAAAAAAGTAGATCCAGCTATTCGTGCAGACGTACTATTCAAAGCAGCGGCAATTATTCGTCGTCGTAAACACGAATTCTCTGCACTTTTAACAAAAGAAGCAGGTAAACCGTGGGCTGAAGCTGATGCAGATACTGCAGAAGCAATTGATTTCTTAGAATACTATGGTCGTCAAATGCTACGTGTTAAAGAAGGTCAACCTGTAGAAAGCCGTCCTGGTGAATACAACCGTTATGACTATATTCCACTAGGTATTGGTATTGTCATTTCACCATGGAACTTCCCATTCGCAATTATGGCAGGGACAACGGTGGCAGCTTTAGTAACAGGTAACACTGTATTATTAAAGCCAGCTTCAACAACACCTGTAGTTGCTTATAAATTTATCGAAGTACTAGAGCAAGCTGGTCTTCCAGCAGGTGCTGTGAACTTTGTACCAGGTTCTGGTGCAGAAGTAGGTGACTACTTAGTTGATCATCCAAAAACACGCTTCATCAGCTTCACAGGATCTCGTGATGTAGGCTTACGTATTAACCAACGTGCATCTGTATTAAATGACGGTCAAATTTGGATTAAACGTGTTATCGCTGAAATGGGCGGTAAAGATACAATCGTTGTTGATAAAGAAGCAGATCTTGAGCTTGCAGCACAATCTATCGTAAAATCAGCATTTGGCTTCTCTGGTCAAAAATGTTCAGCATGTTCTCGTGCTATTATCGTTGAAGATGTCTATGACACAGTTGTTAATCGTGTAATTGAGCTTACTAACACGTTAACAGTTGGTGATCCATCAGACTTCAAAAACTTCATGGCAACAGTTATTGACCAAGCAGCATTCAATAAAGTGACAGAGTACATTGAAATTGGTAAAGGAGAAGGTCGCCTTGTTGCAGGTGGTACAGCTGATGATTCAGTTGGTTACTTCATCCAACCAACAGTATTTGCAGACGTAGATCCTTCTGCACGAGTTATGAAAGAAGAAATTTTTGGCCCGGTTGTAGCCATTACAAAAGCTAAAGATTTCGATCAGGCAATTGATATTGCAAATGATACTGAATACGGTTTAACTGGTGCAGTTATTACAAATAATCGTATGAACTTAGAAAAAGCACGTGAAGATTTCCATGTAGGTAACTTATACTTCAACCGTGGCTGTACTGGTGCAATCGTAGGTTACCAACCATTCGGCGGCTTCAATATGTCAGGTACAGACTCAAAAGCAGGTGGCCCTGACTATCTACAACTTCACATGCAAGCAAAAACAACTTCTGAAATGCTATAACTTCTTTAGGTTGACTGAAGAAGTTATGCTTCCGGACGCAATTTTGCTGAGGCATAAATGATAAGAGAATCTGCGAGACTCCTCCTGGTAAAGTGAGTCCGGCAAGAACCGCAGGCGCTAATGTCGAGGCGGCTTACCTAGGAGTAGTGAGCAGATTCTTGCTTTTTATATTCAGAAAATGCTGAAATCATTCTATTGATTTTACTTATAGAGAAGCATAGTCTTCCAAAGATTTTTCATCATGAAAGTAAGGAGAGAATACTATATGACAAAAACAGATCAAGTTATTGAACAAACTCAAAATTTTGATGCTGCAAACTATCACCCGCTACCAATCGTTATTTCAGAGGCTGAAGGTGCTTGGGTAAAAGATCCAGAAGGTAACAAATACTTAGATATGCTATCAGCTTACTCTGCTGTGAATCAGGGACATCGTCATCCAAAAATTATCGCTGCGTTAAAAGAACAAGCTGATAAAGTAACATTAACTTCTCGTGCATTTTATAGCGAAAACCTTGGTGAATGGTATGAGCTAGTTGGGAAATTAACGAATAAACAAATGGTATTACCGATGAATACAGGTGCCGAAGCGGTAGAAACTGCATTTAAAGCAGCTCGTCGTTGGGCATATGATGTAAAAGGTGTAGAGGATGGCAAGGCAGAAATCATTGCATGTAATGGTAACTTCCATGGTCGTACAATGCTTGCTGTATCTTTATCATCTGACGAAGAATATCGTCGTGGCTTCGGTCCAATGTTACCGAATGTTAAGTTAGTAGATTACGGTAATCTGGAAGCATTAAAAGCTGCAATTACTCCAAATACAGCAGCGTTTTTAATTGAACCAATCCAAGGTGAAGCTGGTATTGTCATTCCAACAGAAGGCTTCTTAAAAGCTGCTCGCGAGCTATGCCGTGAAAACAATGTTTTATTCATTGCAGATGAAATACAAGCTGGTTTAGCACGTACAGGTAAAATGTTCGCATGTGATTGGGAAGAAGTAGAGCCTGATATGTACATCTTAGGTAAAGCTTTAGGCGGCGGTGTATTCCCGATTTCTTGTGTAGCTGCAAATCGTGAAATCTTAGGTGTGTTCAATCCAGGATCACACGGTTCAACTTTCGGCGGTAATCCGTTAGCATGTGCTGTATCTATTGCTTCAATTAAAGTATTACTAGATGAAAAATTAGCAGAGCGTTCACACGAACTTGGTGAATACTTTAAAGGGAAATTAAAAGAAATTAATAACCCAGTCATTAAAGACGTTCGTGGTCGTGGTTTATTTATCGGAATGGAATTAACAGAGGCAGCACGTCCATACTGTGAAAAGCTTAAAGAATTAGGCTTATTATGTAAAGAAACACATGATACAGTCATTCGATTTGCGCCACCACTTGTAATTTCACAAGAAGATTTAGATTGGTCAATCGAACAAATTGAAAAAGTATTTAATCTTTAACAAAATGTTCACATTTTAATTCGGAAGTATGTTACAATGATGCCGATATACTATCATTAAAAAAAACAAAGAGGCGATTTAATATGTCTGAAAACTTAAATCTGTTCACATCAACTCAAGAAGTTATTCAAGAGGCTCTAAATAGACTTGGCTATGACGAAGCTATGTATGAATTATTAAAAGAACCGCTTCGCATGCTACAAGTACGCATTCCAGTGAAAATGGATGATGGTACAACAAAAGTATTTACTGGTTACCGTGCACAACATAATGATGCTGTAGGACCAACTAAAGGTGGGGTACGTTTCCATCCGGCTGTATCTGAGGAGGAAGTTAAAGCGCTTTCAATGTGGATGACATTGAAATGTGGTATCGTTGATCTACCTTATGGTGGTGGTAAAGGCGGTGTCATCTGTGACCCTCGTCAAATGTCTATGGATGAAATTGAACGTTTAAGCCGTGGATATGTACGTGCAGTTAGTCAAATCGTAGGACCAACAAAAGATATTCCTGCTCCAGACGTATTTACGAATGCACAAATTATGGCTTGGATGATGGATGAATACAGCCGTATGGACGAATTCAACTCACCAGGTTTCATCACAGGTAAGCCACTAGTGCTTGGTGGTTCTCAAGGTCGCGACCGTGCGACTGCACAAGGTGTAACAATCGTTATCCAAGAAGCAGCGAAAAAACGTGGCATTGATATTAAAGGTGCGCGCGTTGTTATTCAAGGCTTCGGTAACGCAGGTAGCTTCCTTGCGAAATTCATGCATGATTTAGGTGCAAAAGTAATCGGTATTTCAGATGCTTATGGTGCACTACATGATCCTGAAGGTTTAGATATCGACTACTTATTAGATCGTCGCGATAGCTTCGGTACGGTAACGACATTATTTGAAAACACAATTTCAAACAAAGAATTACTAGAACTTGATTGTGATATTCTAGTGCCAGCTGCTATTGAAAACCAAATTACTGCTGACAATGCAAACAACATTAAAGCAAACATCGTAGTAGAAGCAGCAAACGGACCAACAACTGCTGAAGCAACTAGAATTTTAACTAATCGTGGTATTTTACTTGTACCAGACGTATTAGCATCTGCTGGTGGTGTAACAGTTTCTTACTTCGAATGGGTACAAAATAACCAAGGTTATTACTGGACAGAAGAAGAAGTTGAAGAACGTCTATACAAAAAAATGGTTGATGCATTTGAAAACGTTTATACAACAGCGACAACACGTAACATTAACATGCGCTTAGCAGCGTATATGGTAGGTGTTCGCCGCACTGCAGAAGCTTCACGCTTCCGTGGATGGGTTTAACTTCTTTCTGCTGAAAGAAGTTAAAGCCTCCGGCAGATGTCACGGAAATCGGAAAGGATTCATAAAGGATGTTAGCTTAAAATCATCACATCCATGCGATAACGGCTAACTGACCTGCATCATGCAGGCCTAAGCACAAAGCCGATTCCGGACGCAATTATGCCGAGGCATAATTGATTCAATAGATAAATACAAAACGAGTCACTCCTATATCATTAGGATGACTCGTTTTTTTCTTGGGGCGATTTGTATTTATTCGTTTGGATAAGATGCTCCAGCCGCTTTTCTAACATCACTTTTCTTTCTTTCCGCTCCTTTTGTATAAGCATATATTTCAATAACCCTAATCCACCGAAAATAACAACAAACCAAACAATTACAATATTTAACAAAATCATAAGCAAGATTCCTTTATTTTATGTACTGTCTCTACTATACAATGACTACCTAAACAAAATCTAAACATATGGATAAAATTTGTGTGTAGGTGGATGGAACTAATGTATAGATGGATAGAACTAACTGTTCAGATTTTGTTCAGGAAGACTATAGTAAATTGAAGTATGACGATGTTAAAAATTTGAAAGGGAGAAAGTATTTAATGGAAAACAACAGAATTTAAATAGGTGGGAGGAAAAAGGATGCGTATCATAACGAAACAGAAAAAATGGTGGAAGCGTTCACTTACTGTTATGCTTTCACTTACACTTATGACAAGTAGTGTTTCGCTGACAGGATTGCCTAAAAAAGCGCAAGCAGCGGATCCTGTGAGTCCAGGTGGTGTAAGTACACAACCAGTACTATGGTTGAAATCAAATGAAGGTGTAAAAGAACGTGCTGGGAATTTAACACATTGGGTCGATCGATCTGTAGCACCAGTGAATTTTACACTTGATATTCCAACAGGACAAGAAGCGAGAACACCGAAGTATAACGTAAATGGTGTGAACTTTAACCCAAGTGTAAAATTTGATAACCCAAGTGGAGCAGCTCACTATAATCAATCTGCTAAATTAGTAGGAGATAAACAGATTACTTTCCAGTCTGGATATGCGGTTTATAAATGGCCTGAAGCTGGGACTGCAGGGGCACTTGTTGGTTCTACGGAAATAATCCAGTACGGTACTCAGATTTTAGGTGGGGGTGGAAGCGGTGGAAACTATTTCGCAGTAGGGACAGGTGCAAACTCTACATGGCGCTCTTTTGGACCTGCTAACAGAAAAATATTCCAAATGGCAAACTATGAAATGAATGATGATGGCACAAAGGCATTAGCAAGAATAAATGGACAGCTGACTACTGTAGGTCAACCAACAATTACAATTAAACCAATTACATTTACACCTGTTATTGGGGCTACTGGACCTGGAGCTTCTGGTAGTAACTTCTCAGGTCTCAATGCTGATGTGGCAGAGGTTATTTTGTATGATGGGGAAACAAGTGCAGATGCTGCTAAAATTGAAACGTATTTAGCAGTAAAATATGGGATTACGTTAAATGGTGGTACTAACAATTACATTGCGACGAATAACACGGTTGTGTGGGATGCAAACACCAAGTATCAACAAAATATCGCTGGTGTCGGTCGTGACGATGCAGAGGAACTTGAGCAAAAGCAAAGCCGAAGCATTAACGAAGGTACACAGGTTGCAATTGGTGTTGATGCACTTACAGCTACAAATTTGACTAATCAAGGTACGCTTACAGATGGACAATATTTGATTTGGGCCGATAACGGCAAGGATCTAGTGTTCACAAAGCAAATCGGCACTACTAACAAAAATCATGCTGAACGTATTTGGAAAGTACAAAATACAGGAAGTGTGGGTGAAGTAGAAATTGCCATTCCAAAGAGTGCTCTTCCAGAAAACGCAACATTACGAGTAGGGAACAGCGATACAGATTTTGCACTAGCAACTGAATATACATTAACAGAGATTACTTTAAATGGCGCACCTCATTATGCTGCAAAAGCAACATTAGCTAATGGTCAATATTTCACGTTTACAGCGGATGCACCAGCACCACTAAGTGTGAAAGTGGAAGAAATCACAGCGAATCAAAATCAAATTATCGTGACATTTGATAAAGACATCAAATTAACTGCACCTGAAGCAAGTGGATTTACAGTGACAGTAGGTACTGAAACAATTACATTAACTGATGCCGATGTGAAAGTAAATCCAGCTGATCCAAAGCAATTACTGATTACATTACCAGGGACAGATACCACTGGTAAATCCGTAAAAGTAGAGTATGACGGACAAGGGAAATTAACAGGTACAAATGGTGTACCGGTAAATAGCTTTGAAGAAACTATGAAAAACACTGCCTTACCATCTCTACAAATCACGGAGCCAACTGGTAAAGTGAGCACTAAAAAACCTGACATTAAAGGAACAGTAGATAAAGACGCAACGGTGAAAGTTGTGATTAAAGATAAAGACGGCAATGAAGTACCAAATGCGAGTGGGAATGCGACGGTTGACGGAAGTGGTAATTGGGCATTCACGCCAAGCATTGACTTAGTAGATGGCGACTACATAATCGAAGTCGAGGCAAAAAAAGACGACAAGATAGCAAAACAAACGGTAAATATGACAGTAGATACAGCAGTACCAAATCCAACAGTGGGAGTAACAGCACCAACAGAAGTGGTGAGTACAGGTAAACCAACATTTACTGGAACAGCAACACCAGGTGCAACAGTAAAAATCAAAATTTCTGATAACATAACGTTAACAACAACAGCAGATGAACATGGAAACTGGAGCATCACACCGAACAAAGATATACCTAACGGCATATACAATGTCGAGTATACAGCCGAAATTAATGATCATACATCTGGCATAGTATCAAAACTTTTAACAGTCGATGCGCCAGATAAATCACTTTTAGCGACTCGAGTGGAGATTGTCGAAGGCTTAACAAAAGAAGATTATACTCCTGAAAGTTGGAATAACTTAGAGCCAGCATTGAGTGCAGCAAAAGCTGTATTGGATAATCCAAATGCAACACAAGCTGACATAGAAGCAGCTTACAATGCTTTAAAAGCAAAACATGATGCATTGGAGTTTGTAGATCCGGATAAAACAGTTGATAAAACGAATCTGCAAAAAGAGCTTACAATTGCCACTGGATTTAGCGAGTTGAATTATACGCAAGATAGTTGGTCTGCATTTGAAACGGCAAAAAAAGATGCTCAAGATGTATTCAATGATCCAGAAGCAACCCAAGAAGAAGTGAATGCAGCTTGGGAAAAATTAGTTGCAGCGCGTTGTGCATTAATAGATGCCCCGACTGCTCCTACAGTAGATAAAACGGCATTGCAAGCCAAAGTAAATGAATCAACGAACTTATCGGCAGGTAGCTATACACCAGAAAGCTGGTCAAACTACCAAAAAGCGTTAAATGACGCGATAGCTATATTGACAAAAGGAAGCGCTACGCAAACAGAAATAGACGATGCCCTACAAGCATTAACAGTAGCACAGAATGCACTTGTAAAGAAACCTACACAACCAACATCAGGTCTAGGCACACTAACACCATCAACAGGTGCATTAAGTCCAAACTTCTCATCAGAAGTCACAAATTACACAATGAATGTGAATTACGCAACGTCTCAACTAACATTTACAGCACTACCAAGCAATTCAGGTGCTACAGTGACGATGAACGTGAATGGACAAGTTGTGACAAATGGTCTTGTTCCACTCCAAGTCGGTGCAAATACCGTGGTTATTACGGTTCAAGATGGTACAGGAGTCAAACAATATACAATTACGGTTTATCGTGCCGCTGACTCGTCATCAGGCTCAGGCGGTGGCGGAGATACATGGACGACAGCTCCAACACCACCAACAACGACTGAACCTGGTACAACTACAACGAAAATCCAAGTGGCATTAGAAATTGATGGCGAAAACCCACTGGAAAAAACAACCGTGGAAATTGAGCGCACAAAACATGCCAACGGTAAAATTACAGATTTTGTGGTATTAACAGAAGCGAACTCGAAGGAAGCTGTAGAAAAAGCGAAACGAATTGGCAATAACATTGTTCGTATCGTCATTCCGGATGTCAATGATGAAGTAGATAAAGTAACGATAGAAATACCGAAACAATCTCTACAATTACTACATGACAATGGTTTATCATTAGAATTTGCTACAGAGAATGGACTGATTGCAATTCCACTCAGCTCAATGGACGGTGTGAATGATAATTTCTACTTCCGTTTAGTACCTGTGAAAAAGGAAAGTGAGCGTAAGGCGATTGAAGAACGCGCAAGAGTGGAGAAGGTTGTCCGTGAAACACTGCAAAGCAATAATGTACGTGTCGTAGCTCGTCCAATGACGATTGAAACGAATATGCCAAGTCGACCAGTACAAGTGACACTTCCATTGAAAGGTGTTAATGTGCCACCGGCGGCAGCTGAGCGACAAGCATTCCTAGACCAATTAGCAGTCTTTATTGAACATTCGGATGGCGAGAAAAAAGTTGTATTCCCTGAAGTCGTGACAATGGCGAAGGGTGAGCTTGGCCTACGTTTCACAGTGGATAAGTTCAGTACATTTACGATTATTCAGGTAGAAAAGAAAGAAGAGCAAGCTATTCACCACCATGAAGCATACATTAAAGGCTTCCCTAATGGTACATTTGGTCCGGAGAAAAACGTGACACGTGCCCAAGTGGCAACGATGATTGCGCGTATCTTAGGCTATACAGATGGCCAAGCAGTTAGCAAGGCACCATTCAAGGATATTCCAAGTAATCATTTCGCAGCTGGCGCAATTGCCTTTGTCAAAGAGCACGGTATTATGAATGGGGATGTGAATGGCAACTTCCGCGCTAGTGAGAATATCACACGTGCGCAAATGGCAACGGTGGTAGCGAACTATAAGCAGCTGCATATCGAAGAAAATGTAGCAATTACATTCAATGATACAAAAGGCCACTGGGCGCAATGGATTATTGAAGCGAATCGTAATGCAGGCATTATTAACGGTCGCGAAGACAGAAGTTTCGCACCAGATGAGCACTTAACACGTGCCCAAGCCGTGGTGATGATGAACCGTATGTTTGAACGCGGGCCACTACATGGCGTGACAACACCAAGCTTCCCAGATGTAAAGGCATCTCACTGGGCGTTTAACGAAATTGAAGAGGCTGCAAAACCTCATGCATATTTCATCGATGAAGAGGGGCAAGAGCAGATTAATTGAATAAGTATGGGCAATTACAGGCTAAGTATTTTTTAGCCTGTTTTTCAGTTATTTATTGGTTGAAAAGAGTTTTTTGGTAATAAATTGATATTTTTAAAAGATCTGTTCAGATTCTGTTCAGGCATCCCTAATAGACTAAATAGGAAAATCATGAAGCCGATATTTAGTGAAGGGGAGAACATAAAGATGAAAAATAGCACAGCACTTTACGACAAACTATTTAAAGCAGCTATGGCTACAACTATGGCTACAAGTGCAATTACTGTTGTGGCATCAAACATGGCAAAAGCCGCAAATGAGGAAGTATTTACGGATGTCAAAACAACCTCTGACTACTATGAATATGTTAATGAATTGTTTGAACGTGGCTTTGTGAATGGGTAAACTATTAAATAGCTTCCCAATTATTGTTCAGAATTTATTCAAATATTTTATAATAGAAAACATTACATAAAAAATTAAAATAAATGACTAAGCAATCGAATGTATATAAATAAATCAAACAATGGTAGGAACATAATAATGAAAAAAGATTTTGTAATAGTGTTTAGTATCTTCATGCTATTTGCCATAGTTTTTGTGATAGGGAATAGGCATCATTTTTTAGAAAATAATGACAGCATTGTGAAACAGGGAATGACGGTTGTTTCAAATGAGCAACTTGAAAATAATAACACCATTAAGCTCAATGGGGATTGGTCTTTTTATCCAAATGTTATGATATCGCCTCAACAGTCATTAGATGATTTCGAAGAGCGACGTATATCTATGAAAGTTCCTGATAAATGGGAGGATTATTTTCAATTCAATGAAAAAGGTCCTCTTGTTGGTACATATCATCTCGTAGTAAAGGTGCCTGCAGAAGGGCAGTATGGTTTGTTTTTTCGCTACATTCACTCATCTAGTCGTGTTTTCATTAATGGTATCAACGTTGGGGGAAAAGGAAATCCAAGTACATCTTTCTCGAGCTTTCAATCAGAAAACGATGATACATTTATTGTCATTGGGGAAAGTAAGGAGCAAGAGCTTGATATATTAATACAAGTAGCTAGCTACAATAAATATCCAACAGCGGGAATTATTTATCCTGTTGAATTTGGAACAAGGGAGAACATACAGAATTTCTACGATCACAAGAGGTTGATTGATGTATTGGTGATTTTTGGATATATCGTTTTTGGCATCATTTATCTGACTATCTATGGACAAAGTCGTAAAAGGAAAGAAGAATTGTTTTTCGGACTTTATATGTTACTGATAGGTTTTCAGTCGTCCTTTACTAATCACAAGATTTTCTTTCAAGTTTTTCCTATAGAGGAAACCTTTTCTCAGTCACGTTTACAGCTCGGTGTCATCCCTCTAATAGATATTTGTCAAATACTTTTTCTTTATACTATGTATCCACAAGTGGCGAATAAAAAAATTGTCAATACAATTGTTATTTCACTAGGTTGCGTTTTTTTTCTATATGGTATTTATAATCCATTTTATATCGATACAAGTGAAATGACTGCACAAGCAATGATTATTCGACAAGTTACATATGTAGCTTTGATTATTTTGTTAACTGGCTACACTCAATTGATATTAATCCGTGTTATCTTGAAAAAACTAGAAGGTGCACGATATATATTAATCATTTTTGCAGGAGGTTGCTGTTATGCGTTATTAGTAATCATTAATTTTTTAACAGAAGTACCTAATGAGTATAGTAAATTGGTATTTTTGGGTTGTACATTAGTTGGCTTCACTTTACTCCTAAACTATCGTATGAATCAGGCCTTTACGGATGCACAGACATTATCAAAAGAGCTATTAGTACACAATCAAATGAAGGATGAATTTTTACTGAAAACCTCCCATGAATTGCGCACACCGTTAAATGGGATTTTGAATTTATCAAAATCACTAATGGAAGGTGCTGAGGGGCCATTGAAGCGTACCCAACAGGAGCAAGTGATTTTAATTCATAATGTTACGCAGCGTTTAGGCTATTTAGTAGAGGATTTACTGTTTTCATCCAATTATATGTCTGGCGAAATACGTGTCTCTCCTCGTACAGTGGCAATAACGGTGATTAATGAAGTAGTAGCAGAAATTCGCAGTGTAATGTCTACTAATAGTCACGTACGATTACTCGTTGAAGTAGATTTGACATTGCCGCCCATGCTGACAGATGAATTGCGCTTTAAGCAGGTGTTGTACAATCTGTTACACAATGCTATCCAGCATACCGAAATTGGAGAAATTACTGTAACTGCCTATCAACAAGAGAAATATATGGTCATCGAGGTAAGCGATACCGGAAAAGGGATTCCTGCTCAGGATTTAGAACGCATTTTTAATTCGTTTTATCAAGTGAAAAATAATCATCAGAAGGAGGGCCTTGGAATAGGATTAAGCATTGCAAAAAATATTGTAGATAAATTAAATGGTGATATTTATGTGAAAAGTACTTTAGGAGAAGGAACAACCTTTACATTCACAATGCCTCTTGCAACAGAAGAGCAAGTGGGTATTGAAAACTCATTCGCAATCGCCTCACGTACCAACGCATCCAAAATATTACAGCTTGAGCTACCGTTGATTCATAATGGAAACGATAAAAAAATACTTGTAGTAGATGATGATCATGTCAATATAAAGGTTTTAGCGGATGTATTAGCACTAAAGGGCTATACAGTGATTGGTGTTGATAATGGCTTTGACGCTATCGACTACATCAAAACGAATCAAGTGGATTGTATGCTAGTCGACTTAATGATGGAAGGTATGTCGGGCTATGAATTATGTAAGCAAGTGCGCAAGCAATATGACATGTTAGAACTACCAATCATTGTTTTAACTGCTATTATGAAACATTCTGATTTAGTGCTAACCTTGCAAGTAGGAGCGAATGATTATTTACGAAAGCCTGTAGCAACGGATGAATTGCTTATACGAATAGAATCATTATTAGCGGTTCGACAATCATCAATAGATGCAATCGAAGTTGAGATGAATTATTTATATGCGCAAGTGACCCCTCATTTTGTCTATAATACACTCAATACAATTATTGGATTGAGCTATTCCGATATGGATAATACAAGGGAAGCACTATACTGCCTAGCAACTTACTTCCGTGCAAAGCTCAATGTTCATTATCGTAACAGTATGGTGTTGATTGAAGAAGAATTGGAACTCGTAAAAGCATATCTTTATATTGAAAAGATGCGTTTTGGTAATCGTTTAACTGTCAAATATGATATTGATGAATCTATACAACTTATGATTCCAGCATTGTCGCTACAGCCTTTAGTGGAAAATGCCGTTTTTCATGGTATTTCCAAAAAGCCAGAAGGAGGTACAATTGAAGTAAGTGTCCAGAGAGAAGGACAATTTGTTCGGATTAAAATACAAGATAATGGGGTAGGTATACCCGCTAAAAAGTTACAACAATTAATTAATGAAGAAAGTTCGCGTATTGGTTTTACAAATCCGTTAAAAAAATTTAAATTAATGAAAAATGCGAGCCTTCGTTTAAATAGTGAGGAAGGAAAGGGGACAACTATTCTAATATTATTACCGAAGGGTGATGGAGCATGAATATTATTATCATAGATGATGAAAAAATGGCTATTGATGTTTTACGTTTCAAGTTAAATCGACTTACACAATTTCAGATTTCTATTAAAGGAATATTTACGAATGCAGCCGATGCCCTGATTTTTCTAGAAAAAGAATCTATTGATGTTGTTTTTCTAGATATAGAAATGATTGATGTACATGGCTTACAGGTAGCAAAACAATTAAAAGGGAAATCATCATCTACACAAATAATATTTGTTACAGCACATGCCCAATTTGCAGTGGATGCATTTGATGTAGAGGCAACGGATTATTTGTTAAAACCTGTTCATGAGAAGCGGCTCATAAAGGCGTTGATCAAAGCGCAGCAGAAGTTGCAATTACAAGAAGATGTAGCAAAAGTAAAAAAAGAACATCTCTTATATGCACATACATTTGGAAGCTTTTATTTATTGGATGCCCAGCATGAGGTTATGAAGTGGCGTACTAGGAAAGTGCGAGAACTATTTTTATATTTATGGTTTCATCAAAAAAAGCCTATGTTAAACGTTGTCATAATAGAGGAGCTCTGGCCAGATTTAGAATTTGAGAAGGCGGCCAGTAACTTACATACGTCTATTTACCAATTAAGGAAGCACCTTAAAGAAAAAGGTATTCAAGATCCAATTCGATTGGTCAATAATCATTATCAATTAAATGTGGAAATTGCTAGTGATTATGATAGATTTATTTATTTGCTAGAGCAGAAAAGGCATGATGAAATATCCATCCAGCAGCTTTTAAATTGCTATGAAGGTGATTTTTTAGCGGAGGAGGAGTACTCTTGGTCTATTCAAACCCAGCTGCGCTTAAAGCAAGGGATCTTACATGTACTCGAAATGTATATTACTACTACAATTTCTATTAATTCATTACTAAAATTAAACTGTTTACAAAAGATGCTAGAGCTAGATGAGTTTAACGAAAACTATATGTTTCTACTACTAGAATTTTTAATTGGGCAAAACAAAAAACAGGATTGTATAAAGTGCTATGAGAGGATACAAGAAAAATTATCGGAAATTGGTATTTCAGTACCAGAGAAAATTCTTAGTATTTATAATGCTTACATGATTCATGTTTAGGGATCTTTATTCTTTGCTTTCATCAACAGAAATATGAGAAAATCCAAGTAGAAAGGGGTGAATTGAATGGATTCATTTACATTTTATAATCCAGTGAAGTTACATTTTGGTGAAAATGCACTGGAAAAGCTATCAAATGAGTTAGCTCTGCATGGTAAAAAGGTGTTAGTTGTTTATGGTGGAGGCAGCATTAAGAACAATGGTGTATACGATGCTGTCATCGAGAAGTTACAAGAAGCGGATAAAACAATATTTGAACTAAGCGGTATTGAGCCAAACCCGCGTGTAGAAACAGCAAGACTTGGTATTGATCTTTGTAAAAAAGAAGGAATTGATCTAGTACTAGCTGTTGGTGGCGGTTCCGTAATTGACTGTTCTAAGTTAATAGCCGCTGGTGCAAAATATGATGGCGATGCTTGGGATATTGTAAAGCGTAAAGTATTTGTGCAGGACGCTTTACCGCTTGGAACGGTATTAACGCTAGCTGCAACAGGCTCCGAAATGAACTCAGGCTCTGTTATTACAAATGCGGCTACTGAGGAAAAACTAAGCTGGGGTAGCCCTGCTGTATTCCCGAAATTTTCGATTTTAAATCCAGCGTATACAGTGACAGTACCAAAAAATCATACAGTTTACGGTATGGTTGATATGATGTCGCATGTAATTGAACAATATTTTCATAATACGACGAATACACCGATTACAGATGAAATGTGTGAAGGAGTATTAAGAACTGTCATTGCGACAGCACCTAAATTGATAGAAGATTTAGAGAATATTCCGTTGCGTGAAACGATTTTATTAGCTGGAACAATTGGGTTAAATGGATTCTTATCAATTGGCTCTCGCGGTGATTGGGCGTCACATAATATTGAGCACGCTGTATCTGCAGTGTACGATATTCCGCACGCAGGTGGTTTAGCAATATTACAACCACATTGGATGCGTCTAAGTGTACCCGTAAATCCAGAGCGTTTTGCAGGCATTGCAACACGCGTTTTCGGTGTTGACGCAACAGGGAAGTCCCCAGAAGAGGTTGCATACGAAGGAATTGATCGTTTATCGGCATTCTGGTCTTCACTGGGAGCTCCAAGTCGCCTAGCAGATTATGAAATTGACGATTCAAAATTCCATCAAATTGTAGAGCATGCTATGCAAAATGGACCCTTTGGAAATTTCAACAAATTGCAGGAAGAAGATGTGCGAACTATTTTGCAAAACTCACTTTAATGTAAAAAACATGAGGCTACGCGTTGTGGTCTCATGTTTTTTTGTTGTGCCAATAACTAGCTCTTTGTCGAATGTTCTCGTTAATTGTAGAATTGTTCAGATTTTGTTCAGCTATGTTTATTAAAATAAAGATAATAATAAACTAGGATGGAGAGGGAGCAAATGTTGAAACAAATGCTTGAAGATCGCGATGTCACATCGGATTGCATAAAGACGTCATTTCAGCAGCATGTTTATAAAATGCAAAATTGTATAGAAGTATTGGGGATTGAAACGAAATCACTGCAAGTTGAGAATGACCAAATTGTCACAGGATATATCGTTGATCAAAGTATATTTTTAAAAAGCTTACAATGTGGCCAAACGAATATTGCCTTTACAGATGGTGTAAATAAAGCAAATGTACAAGTTTTTGTACGTCCTTCTGGGGAAATCGTAGTAGAAGCGAAACCTTATTTAGGGGATGCTGAAATAGTGCTAGTTTATTATCGAACAATACTAGCAGATACAGCTATTGCGATTGATTTAAAAGGTGCTTTAAAACATTATTTGGTGACTCATCAAATGATGAATAATGATGAGTCAATTACAGAGGTACATTACCAATCTATGCATCCTAAAGTATTGAAAGATTCTTATGCTGGTAATTTCATATTAGGTTGCTATCCAGATGGAAGAGAGATTACAAATGCAGAAGAATATGCATTAGCTAATCGATTGGCAACATTAAAATTCTCAAAAATCGTTATTCAACAGCAAGGTATAAAAAAGATGATCGCATTAAAAATGTTATTAACTTTTATGATAACAGATCATGTTTTTGTAAATAATGAAGAGATTCTAGATTGCTTAATAGAAGATACAATTAAACAAGAACCAAGTCATCTCATGCTGGTATAAAAAATAGCCAACTGCCTGAAATAAGGCAATTGGCTATTTATCTTATTTAGAAAAAATATTTAGGATAATGATGTTATTGTTTGAATGTTGAGTTTTCAGGTCTTTCGCCAACATGTACCCAATTTATTTTTCCATCATCCTCATCAAATAAAATGGCCACTTTGGATACGCCCTTTTGACTTAAAATGACCTCTGTTAAATGATCGCGTACATCATCCAGAAAAGCGAGTGATAGGTTGGGATCAGCTTCAGCAACTAATTCCACATGTAAAAATTCACCTTCTTTAATGACCTCTAAGCGAACGATATCTTTAATGTTTGGGTCATCCATAACAAGATGTGCAATATGATTCAGCATTTCTTCATCTGTTTCACCAATAACTCCACGTGCATTATCAAGGAAAACTTTTGCTACTACATAGAACATCATACAGCCAATAATCATTGAAACAAGTCCTTCGATTCTTGTCCAGCCTGTAAAGTGTGCGATTAAAATTGCAGCGAAGGCCAAGACATTCCCTCCTGTAGCAACTAAGTCTTCCATAAATACTAATTTTGTTGCTGGTTTTGCACGATGCAAAAAGCCAAAAGCTTTAGGAATTGATGTTATTCCAGCTTTTTCCTGACCGGCTTCATGTAGTATTTCTACGGCAGCCTTTGCAAGAACTGATCCCTCTAAAACAAAACCGATAAATAATACGCCAAGTGCAATGAGCATTCCTTTAGATTCTCCGGCAGGATGCATAAAATGATGCAAGCCTTCTTTTACCGTTTCATAAGAAAGGATAGCTACAATAATAACAGCAAAAAGGCAAACTAAATTTACAATTCGGCCAAAGCCTCCAGGAAATTGTTTTGTCGGTGCTTTTTTCGAAAGCGCTGAGCCGATATAAACGAATAATTGGTTTGCTGCATCCCCTAGAGAGTGCATCATTTCTGCAAACATGGCAATATTACCTGTAAAGAAGAAGGCAGCCCCTTTAATAATTCCTAAAAAGGCATTGACACCCGCTGCCAACAGGGAAGGTTTATTACCGTTCTTTAATAGTTTCAATATTTCTGACACAAAAGAATCCTCCAACTAATTTAAAATTTCCATTTCGATTTTTTCTATATAGGGCAGTGCTCGTAATGAACGATAAAATGACAGTAAGTTATCAGAGATTATTAATGATAAGCGTAAATCTAATTCGTGAAAAACATGATCATGATTCGGAACATCTAGAATGCGTATGTTTTCGATAATAATATTATTTTCCTTTAGGAATTGCAAAAAGGATTCACTATTTTCATCATTGTTAATCTGAACTTTCAATGATATTTCTCGCATACGAATTCTTTTTGGCCCTATTTTCATTAGAAAAGGCGATAAAACCTCAATTCCGAAGACGATGATAATAACAGCTAATGTAGCATCTATATAGAAGCCTGCGCCAACAGCAATTCCTATCCCTGCAGCTCCCCAAATCATTGCTGCAGTTGTTAAACCTGAGATACTATCATTTCCCCGTCTTAAAATAACACCTGCTCCAAGAAATCCAATTCCACTAACAATTTGAGCAGCCAAGCGAAGGGGGTCCATTGTAATATTGATTCCTGACCTAGGGGGTGTTGAGTAGGCAGTTTCAATCGAAATAATAGTTAATAAACAGCTAAATGTAGCAATAACTAAGCTCGTTTTTAATCCTACAGGCTTCTTTTTTAATTCCCTTTCGATGCCGATTACTAAACTTAATGTGGCTGCAATTACTAATTTTATGCCAACTTCATATGTAATCATATTTTCCAAGGTTTCCATACGCAACCCTCCACTGATATTTCGTATTGCTAAGAGATATGCAAGGTGTCATTATTATATGTACATTACTTTGTTGTATTGTACATCACGATAGTAATGAAGTATAAGTATTTTTAACTTCTTGAAAGCAAATGTTTTCTGTAGCGAAAGCGAAGCGTCAGCTACAAATGTTTTTGGTAGCGAAAGCGAAGTGTCAGCTACAATTGTTTTTGGTAGCGAAAGCGAAGTGTCAGCTACAAATGTTTTTGTATCGAAAGCATAGCGACAAGTCCAGAAGTCTCTCATCTCTATAGCTCGTGAGATGAATGCGGGTATAAGTTAAAACCTCCGGCAGATGTCACAGAACTGGAAAGGAGTCCTTAAAGGATGTTAGCCTAAAATCATCGCATCCATGAGATAACGGCTAACTGACCTGCATCATGTTGTTGCTGAGGCTTCGCTTTCGCACAGACAAAACATGTTGTTGCTGAGGCTTCGCTTTCGCACAGACAAAACCCTGTTGTTGCCGCTACGCTTTCGCACAAAAAACATCTGCCGCTGCCGCTACGCTTTCGCGCAAAAAAGACCTGCAGGCCTGAGCGCAAAGTCGAATTCAGACGTAATTATGCCGTGGCAAAATTGATTATTGGAGGTTGGATTTAATGGAGAAACCAAAAATTCATCCATACATTCCTATTTTTATTGGCGTAATTTCTGTATCCCTATCCGCCATATTTGTAAAATTAGCAAACGCAGAAGCAGGGGTTATTGCGTTTTACCGTATGTTCTTTTCAGTGTTAATAATGGCGCCTCTGTTTTTTTGGAAGTACACTAACGAGATAAAGGAATTAAGAATACGTGATTGGCTATTTTCTTCTGTTGCAGGCATATTTTTAGCCTTCCATTTTATTTTGTGGTTTGAATCGCTCAATTACACTTCAGTAGCAAGTTCTACAGTTTTGGTTACATTACAGCCATTGTTTGCATTTATAGGTACATATTTTTTCTTTAAAGAGAAGATTACTCTAAAAACCATTTTTGCAGGAGTTGTTGCTATTGTCGGTAGTATTTTAATTAGTTGGGGAGATTTTAAACTTAGCGGTACTGCATTTTATGGAGACATGCTTGCTCTTGTCGCGTGCGCACTCGTTACAGCTTACTTTTTATTTGGACAAGATGTACGGAAAAGATTATCTCTTGTGACATATACGATGATTGTTTATGCTGTTAGTACAATTACATTATTGATCTATGTTCTTATTAAGGGGGAATCGTTCGGTCCTTATTCTGCTATGGACTGGATATGGTTTATTTTATTAGCGATAGTTCCTAATTTATTTGGTCATACTCTATTTAATTGGTCTATTAAATACGTTAGTACAAATGTAGTCTCCATTGCGATATTATTTGAACCAATTGGCGCGGCCATTTTAGCTCTTTTAATTTTTAAAGAGTATTTAATAGCCACACAAATTATTGGTGGATTCATTGTTATAGTAGGAATTCTCTTATTTGTAGTTGATGAGAAAAAGATTTTTAAGTTTTTTTCAAAAAAAGCTTGATTTTTAAAATGCTATATTATATATTATTACTTGTCCTTAACAAGAAGGACGACTGAAAAAAAGATTTTGAAAAAAAGATTTTAAAAAAGTTTTTGACTTCTTGTTGAATGCAAGTTATGATAATAGAGTTGCTGAAAACAACAGCGGCGAAATGAACCTTGAAAACTGAACAAGCAAAACGTAATCAATAAAGTTTTTAGTAGCTAACCTTGAGTTGGTGAACGAAACAAAATTTTGGACATCAAACATGATGCCAGCAAAACAATTTGAGCTAATCAAATTTCTTTTTATGGAGAGTTTGATCCTGGCTCAGGACGAA